>DFFQ01000016.1 GCA_002371025.1 Lachnospiraceae bacterium UBA3772
GATGCTCTTGACGGTTGTGCCAAGGCTATCGTAAATAAGGCTAAGAAGGCTGGCGTTAAGATGACAGGTGCCGGCGCAACATGGCCATATGGTAAGGATCCACACGATTCAAACATCCGTGTAGCTCCAACATATCCAACAATTGAAGATTTAAAGACAGCTGCAACACTCTTCACAGTATGTGTAAGACTTGTTTCAGCTGAGAAGATATTTGAAGAGATGCAGTAGTGCAGTGATATGTTTTATGGCGCCGGAAGTTATTTAACTTCCGGCGTTTTTTTAGCTCTTTATAATTTATAATAAGGGATGAAAAATAATAAAAATTTTTCCAACACTTTCTTCTTTTTTTACGTCTTACTATATAGAAACAATAAATTACCTTTTGGCCAGAGGATGTTTCAAAAAAAGGAGAATCTATGGACCCACCAAGAGAGAAAACAACTATGGAACTAGAAATATTATTTGAAAAATATAATAAAGAGCTCATCAGCTTTGTTTATAGGATGTGTCAAAATAGAGGGCTTGCAGAAGACATAGTTCAAGAGACATTTTTAAGAGCGATAATCAATCAGGAACTCCTTTATATGATGCATGAAAAGCAAGTGAGATCATGGCTTTACAGAGTAGCAAAAAATCTGTATGTAGATAGCATAAGATCACATGCTGCAGATGATGGTATGGTTGAAATAGAGGAAGAAATCGGAAAAGAAGACGACCATGGTGAGATTGAATGGAGTGAGCTTTTTGAAAGATTACCGGGAAGACAAGGCGTAATAATGTACTTACATTATTTTGAGGGATATAGTTCTGATGATATAGGAAAAACATTAGATATACCTTCTGGTACTGTAAGATATGAAATGAGCATGGCAAGAAAAAATCTAAGAGAGATATTTAAGAAAAATTTGATGAGGTGACAAATATGTTTAAAGAAAATATAATTATCAATTCTGAAGTATGTGATGCAAGAAAGATCAAGGAAGAAAATTATGAAAGTTATAAAAAGATAATCATAAATTCAGAAATTCTTATCACAAGTGAAAGAAGCAGAGAAATATTAAACAGTCTTGGTGCTATTATAAACAGCGATTCCATTATAGATGCGGCTGAGGATGAGGTAATAGATAGCAGGATAGTTAATGGAAATGAAGTGATCTCAAAAGGATCAGTTCCTAAAAATAAGGTTGTTTTATTAGTAAATGGTAACCTGAAAATCGAGATAGGTTCAGAAGAAGTACTTGATAAATATCAGCATATTTTTGTTAATGGATCGGTTCTTTGCCCAAGAAACATGAAAGAGTATGTTAACAAAATGATGGTAAATGGAAATGTTAACCTCTATCCAGAAGATGCGAATATTCTGGATCCAGAATTTGTCATGGATAAGTATTTTCCATTAAGAATAAAGGCAAATGAAAAGTATTATGTTGCAAAACAACTGATAATAAAGGATGAGGTTGATGAAAAGGCATTAGAAAAAAAACAGCCAGTCTTTGAAACGCCAGTAGTATTTTTCTCAGAGGAAAAAGTTGAGACATTAGCACCACTTTTTGATATAAAAACCAGATTAGAAGTCGTTCCTAAGGGGATGAACATAATTCCTGGAGATATAGAGCTAAATGATACAATACTTGATAAGTTAGGCCAAAGCTTATATATTGTGGGAGATCTTGATATTGATCCAGAGTTCTCCAGAATAAATGATATAAAGAAGCTCATTGTAAATGGTACTTTGAATGTAAAAAAAGCAACTTATGAAAAAATGTCGGATGTGGATATAAAGGCAGAAGATATTCATTTTATCTTTGAGGGAAAGTCTATCATGAATGTTCCTAAGGCAAAAATTGATAGAAAAGTGCTCGAAGAAAATGAACATGGCGTAAGGATAATGAACTGCGCTATTTTAAATATAGATGAAGATGTGGATACTTCATTACTGGCTGATAGACTTTCAATCATGAATTGTGCGAAGGTATTATGTTCTGAGGAACAAAAGAGCACAGTGGCGCTTATATCTACCAATGTGGCACGTATCGGGAATGAAAATGAGAGCGAAGGCCCTGCAGGATTATTAGGAACAGGTATTGATTTAATTAAAGCCGCACTAAATTCAAGAATAGTTAATTCAGAGAAGCATATAATGTAGACGTGAAAGGCCCCTCCAAAGGACATGTTTAGTCCGCTGGAGGGGCCTTTCGCATCTGTTTATTTTTGACATTTGTTCGTTTATTATATTTTGGCGTCTGTTTAATTTGTATTTTATGTGTCATTTTCCCTCAGTCAGTGGAAAGCTTTCCATGCAGATGTTATAATAATTCCGACTATGTAAATATGAAAATGAGGTAAAAATGAAACCAGATATTGTTTATGAAGATGAATATATGATCGCTGTGATAAAGCCTTACGGTGTTCCATCTCAGGCAGATCAGTCAAATGAGGAAGATATGCTTTCTATTGTTAAGAATTATCTTTTTGATATTTCTGATGGCGATGAGGAGCCATATCTTGCAGTTATCAACAGACTTGACAGGCCGGTGTCAGGAATCATTCTTTTTGCTAAGGATGAAAAGACTGCTGCGGCATTATCAGATATGATCCAGGACAGGCAGATTGATAAATATTATCAGGCGGTTGTTATGGGTGAGCCATCTGAGCCGGAAGGTGATTTTTCTGATTATCTCGTGGCAGATAAAAAGACAAATATGTCTAAGATTGTGTCAAAGGATACAAAAGGTGCCAAGAAAGCTGAGCTTTCATATGAAGTTCTTGACGGACTTGATACAGATATTGGACCACTTACTTACCTTCTTATTCAGCTTCATACAGGAAGACATCATCAGATCCGCTGCCAGTTGGCATATCATGGTATGCCAATCTATGGCGATAAGAAATATGGTAAAGCGCCAAAGAATGAAAAGAATAATAAAGGAAAAAAAGGAAAGTCATCAAAAAATAAGCAGGATAGCATAAGAGAGATTGGCCTTTATTCCACAAGGATAGAATTTACACATCCAATAACCGGGGAAGAGATAGTTCTTCATAGAGAACCTGAAGGACAGGCTTTTGATGAAATAGATGATGAGGAATTTTAAGATGATAGAGATTAATATTCCTAAAAATGTAGATTTTATCATAAACAGATTAGAAGAGGCGGGATATGAAGCCTATGCAGTTGGAGGATGTGTCAGAGACAGCCTTTTGGGAAGAAATCCGGCGGATTGGGATATTACCACATCTGCAATGCCTGAAGAAGTAAAGAAACTCTTTAAGATAACCATAGATACTGGAATCCAGCATGGTACAGTTACTGTTCTTTTAGACCATGTGGGATATGAAGTTACTACTTATAGAGTTGACGGGAAATATACAGATCACAGAAGACCAGATCAGGTGTCATTTACCAGGAATCTGGCAGAAGATCTAAAAAGAAGAGATTTTACCATAAATGCCATGGCTTATAACAGGTCAAAGGGATTGGTGGATTTATATGGTGGAATTGATGATCTGAATAATAAGATCATTCGTTGTGTAGGAAATCCCGACGAAAGATTTGATGAAGATGCTCTAAGGATCATGAGGGCTGTGAGATTTGCGGCTCAGTTAGGATTTAGCATTGATAGTGAGACTAAAAAAGCTGTTACGAAACATGCTGAAGAATTAAAAAATGTAAGCGCTGAACGAATTGAAACAGAACTTACAAAGCTTCTTTTATCAAAGCATCCTGAAGAGATTGAAGAACTTTATGATCTGGGGATAACGAAAGTTATAATGCCTGAATTTGATGAGTGCATGAAGACTCAGCAGAACACACCATATCACTTGTATGATGTGGGGCATCATATAATTGAAGTTTTAAAAAATGTACCTGCTACGAAATCACTTCGTTATGCAGCCCTCTTCCATGATATTGGAAAGCCAAAAGTTCGTACTACGGATGAAAATGGAGTGGATCATTTTAAAGGGCATAATGAAGTATCAGAAAAGATGGCAGGAATAATTTTAAGGCGACTTAAAATGGATAATGCTACCATAAATGATGTTAAACGTATAGTGCTTTGGCATGATTATGGAATTTATGGTGGTATAAAGAAGAATACCTTAAGACGTGCATTAAATAAAATGGGTCCAGAGTATTTTGACAGCTATATCATAATAAGGAAGGCTGATATGGCGGGACAGAGTGACTATAAGGCAGCTGAAAAGCAGGAAAGACTTGATGAGATAATAAAAATGCATGATAAGATCATTGCTGACAATGACGCACTTTCGCTTAAGGATCTTAAGATCGGAGGAAAAGACCTTATGGATATTGGGGTTGATAAGGGTCCGATGATCGGAAAAATCTTAAACTCATTATTAGACTGTGTTATGGATGAGCCAGGTCTTAACGAAAAGGAGAAACTTATAGAGATTGTTAAGAAAGAGTGGCTCTAAAAGGTTTTACAAACACCTGAGATTAATGTATAATACAGGCTGATTTAGAAAAAAATGTATGTGGGGCATTAGTGAAGAAATACCTAGATACGGAGGAAAGATATGTCAGATTACATGAAAGCATATGAAGAGTGGATCAATAATTCATTTTTCGATGAAGAAACAAAGAAAGAATTAGAAGCAATCAAGGCAGATGAAAAAGAGATCAGAGAAAGATTCTCATGTGATCTTGAATTCGGTACAGCTGGTCTTAGAGGCATCATTGGTGCTGGTACAAACCGTATGAATGATTATGTAGTTGCAAGAGCTACACAGGGACTTGCTAATTACATCATTAAATGTAATGGACAGGACCGTGGCGTTGCTATTGCTTATGATTCAAGAAATTTCTCTCCTGAATTTGCTGATATTGCAGCTCGCGTACTTGCAGCTAATGGTATCAAAGCATACAGATTTGATACACTTCGCCCTACACCAGAATTATCATTTGCAGTAAGACATTTTAATTGCATTGCTGGTATTAATATCACAGCCAGCCATAACCCAGCTAAGTACAATGGTTATAAGGTTTACTGGGAAGATGGCGCACAGATCACACCTCCTCATGATACAGGAATCATGGATGAGGTTAAGGCAATCTCAGTTACAGATGCAAAGATCATCTCTAAGGAAGAAGCAGAAGCTAAGGGACTTTACATCACCATCGGAACAGAAGTTGATGATGTTTACTGCAAGGAAGTTGAAAAGCAGGTAATCCATCAGGATACTATTGATAAGTATGCTAAGGAATTAAAGGTAGTTTATACACCACTTCATGGTACAGGTAATGTACTTGTAAGACGTGTATTAAAGGAACTTGGATTTGAGAATGTATATGTTGTTACTGAGCAGGAAAAGCCAGATGGCAATTTCCCTACAGTTCCTTATCCAAATCCTGAAGCAAGGGAGGCATTTGAGCTTGCTCTTAATTTAGCTAAGGAAAAGGATGCAGATCTTGTTCTTGCTACTGATCCTGATGCAGACAGACTCGGCGTATATGTTAAGGATACTAAGTCTGGTGAATATATGTGCCTTACTGGTAATATGTCAGGAAGCCTTCTTGCTGAATATGAGATCAGTCAGACAGCTGCTGTAAAGGGTCTTCCTGCAGATGGAAAGCTTGTTAAGACCATCGTTACAACTAATCTTGCTGATATGGTTGCAAGAGCTTATAACGTTGAACTTGAGGAGTGTCTTACAGGTTTCAAGTATATCGGACAGAGAATCCTTAATTATGAGACAACTGGTGTTGGAACATATCTCTTCGGATTTGAAGAGAGTTATGGATGCCTTATCGGAACATATGCAAGAGATAAGGATGCAGTTGTAGCTACTATGGCTCTTTGCGAAGCTGCTACATATTATAAGTCACTTGGAAAGACTCTCTGGGATGCTATGGTTGATATGTATGAGAAGTATGGCTACTGGAAGGATGCTATCACTACTATCACTATGGAAGGTCTCGATGGAATCGCAAAGATTAAGAGCATCATGACAGCTCTCAGAAATACAGAGATCAGCGAGATAGCTGGATACGAAGTTCTTAAGGCACGTGACTATTCAAATGATACTATTAAGGACGTTAAGACTGGAAATGTTACTCCAACTGGACTTCCTAGCTCAAATGTTCTTTATTATGATCTTTCAGATGATGCATGGCTTTGCGTAAGACCATCAGGTACAGAGCCAAAGATCAAGTTCTACTATGGTGTTAAGGGAACTTCACTTAGTGATGCTGATAAGAAGTCAGAGGATTTTGCTAAGGCTGTTCAGGAAATGATCGACAGCTTAGAAGTGTAATATAATCGTCTACAAATAGACGAAAAAGAATAGACACAAAATATATATGAAAAAAGAATCCCATCAACTGATGGGATTCTTTTTTCGCTTTACTTTATAGTGTGCTTAGTAACGGGTTATTAGTAGATTATTTATAGTGAATCATCAGGAAGTTCTTCTTCCACATCTTTTTTTGTAAGAGTCTTAAGCTGGGCATCTGTAACCTCAGCTAAAGTAACCAGGCGGGACGCCTGTCTTTCTATACATCTTTCAAGATAATTTCTTACCTCACGGGCATTGGCAAAGTTTTCATCATGCTTCTTTGCGCGCTTTGTGAGATATTCCAAGATATAATCAGCTGCTGCTTTATTTGGGGTATAATCCTGTTTCTTTGACATGGATAAGAAAATCTTATTAAGCTCTTCACCTGAATAATCATTGAAGAAGATATTTTTATTAAATCTGGATTTAAGACCTGGATTTGATTCAACAAATTCAGCCATTAAATCTGTATATCCGGCTACTATAACAACAAGATCGTCTCTATTATCTTCCATTCTCTTAAGAAGTGTATCTACAGCTTCCTGGCCAAAGTCCTTGGAATCTTTACCTGCAGTAAGAGTATAGGCTTCATCGATGAATAGGATTCCCCCGATGGCTGAATCGATAACTTCTGCTGTCTTTGCAGCGGTCTGACCGATATAACCTACAACAAGATCAGATCTATCAACTTCAACTAACTGTCCCTGACTTACAACACCAAGCTTTTTATAGATCTTTGCAAGAAGACGGGCAACAGTAGTCTTACCGGTACCAGGGTTACCTGAAAATACCATATGAAGTGTTATATCAGGCTGCTTCATATCTCTTTCTTTTCTCATGTTTTTAATCTTGATAAGATTGATCAGATTATAGAGATCATTCTTTACAGCATCAAGACCAACAAGAGAGTTAAGTTCTTCAAGATAATCTTCAAGAGTCTTATCATCCTCTTCTTCAGTGATCACAGGTTTTCCATCAGCTGTCTTATCTTTTGCTGTGGCGTACATCTTTCCACTTATATCATTACGGTTTTTAGCTGACTTAATAGTAGAAGCAGAAATTGGCTCATTTGGCTTTCCTGTATTATAAAGGTTACACTCTCTAAGATAATTATAGATGGTATTCATATAATTGGTAAGATTGCCAACCTCGATAGTTGTAGATCCATTGTCAGCTATAAACTCAGCACCCATTTCATCAAATAATTCAGCATAAGCCTTGGCGCTTGCCTTTCCATTTTCATCGCGGACAGATTTACCTGAAAGATCGTACTTGGCAAAATATGTAAGTGATCTAGGAACTGTATTGATAAAATCTTTATTTAAGCATCTTTCGTATCTAAAAGAAAGGAATTTATCCTTTGTCATATACATTGAAAGATAGTTCATAACGAAATCAACATCAAAATTGATATTGGCATTCAGCGGCTCATATAAGAAGCAAAGATACTGAAGCATATCAAATTTAAGCATATCGCGGATAGACATGGTCCCTTCCGGAACAACACCGCTGGTTGTAATATCATCTGCCTTTTTATACATGGCGTCAATTCTTTTTTTAAGTTCTGTATTAGTAATCATTTTATCCCCTTTAACCCAAAATTAATTACAAAGAATATCCTAAATATAGCATATTATGGACAAAAATTCATTATAGTTTCCTGCACTTAAAGATTAAATTTAGATTAAAATAGTTCATGACTTAGCTTTAATCTTTAAGGTGTAGTACCATTTTATAATAGCGATACCGATTATAATGCCATAACCTAAGAAGGATAAAAGATCCGGCAATTCTCCAAAGAAGAAAAAGCCCAGTATCGCTGCAAATAAAACCTGTGAATAATCATAAACAGAAATTTCAGCGGCAGGTGCATAACTATAGGCAGCAGTTATATTTAATTGTCCTACCATAGCAAATGTTCCTGATAATAGTAAAAATAAAAACTGTTTTAAACTCATAGGAACCCAGTAGATTATCATAAATGGCAGGGTCACTAGAGAGGAAAAAAGAGAAAAACACATGACCACAACGGGACCCCGTTCTCCATTTCGGGTGACTTTTCTTACGAAAGAGTATGCTGTTCCTGCGCCAAAGCCTCCGAATAATCCAACAAACGCAGGAAGACTTGCAATACCTGCGGAAGGCTTAACTATAAGGATTGCGCCGATAAATGCTACTATGATAGAGATCCATTCTACCTTATCAGGGATTTCCTTTAATATAAAAATGGACATAAGCATGGCAAAAAATGGAGACATTTTATTCAGCATATTTGCATCGGCAAGTCCAAGCCTGTCAATGGCCCAAAAGTTAGCAATAAGTCCGGCAGTACCAAATAAGCTGCGTAAAAAAAGTCCGAGATAGCTCTCTTTTTTTATGTGAAACTTTTCTTCTGACCGGGAAAGCATAACGATAGATAATATCAAAGCAACGATATTTCTAAAGAAAGCTTTCTCCATGGTAGGAAGCTCTCCAGCCAGTTTTAAGAAAAGAGTCATAAGAGAAAAGCCAAAGGCGGCAATAAGTATATGGATTATTCCAAGTTTTGAATTTTTTTCTTTTGTAGTATTAGTCATTATTTTTTCCTTTGTAATAACCTTTGATTTATGCGGCATTTATCAAACATGCGGATTATTGATAAGAAATTTACAATAGGCAAAGGTTTAATATTATGACATTGTATAACTATAAATAGAAAAATTCCATATGAAATTAATAAGTGAATTACCAGGTTTACGAGAAGGTTTGGTTTTAAAAGTTTATAAAAGCATATTAAAGAGTGCTTTTTTCACAAATTAGTTGTAATATAGTAACATATGACTTTTGAAAGGAAAATAATATGAAATTCAGACCTTGTATAGATATTCATGATGGAAATGTTACTCAGATCGTTGGTGGAAGTTTAAGTGATACAGAAGGCGCAACAAAGAACTTTGTATCAAAGGCTGGTGGAGCCTTCTATGGCTGGATGTATAAGAATTATAATCTTAAGGGTGGACATATCATAATGCTCAATCCTTCAGGAACTCCGGAATATGAGATGGACATGAAAGAAGCAGAGGCAGCGCTTCATGCTTATATGAATGGATTTATGGTAGGCGGTGGAGTTACTGTAGATAACGCAAGACATTTTATAATACAGGGTGCAAGCCACGTTATAGTAACATCTTATGTATTTAAGGATGGAAAGATCAATTACGAAAATCTTGATAAAATGGTAAGAGAAGTAGGAAAAGAACATCTGGTCTTAGATCTTTCCTGCAGAAAGAAAGATGGAAGATATTACATAGTTACTGACCGTTGGCAGAAGTTTACTGATACAGAAGTTACAGTAGAGACATTAAAAGAATTAGAAAAATATGCAGCAGAATATCTTATTCATGCTGTTGATGTTGAAGGAAAAAAAGCAGGTATTGACGAGGAACTGATCTCAATGCTGGGAGAGTACGATGGAATACCTGTAACTTACGCAGGTGGAGTAAGCTCATTTGATGATCTTAAAAAAGTAAAAGAACTTGGAAAGTCAAAAGTTGATGTTACCATCGGAAGTGCTCTTTCAATATTCGGCGGCGATATGCAGTTGGAAGATGTATTAAAATTTATAAACGAAGAATAATAGACAGCAAGGATGGGCATAAAGGAGAAGATTAAAGTGGTTACATCTAATATATTCAGCAAAGAAAAAAGAAAAGCTTTCTTTTCTAGAAACTGGGCCTCACTGTTATCTTTTGGGGTGGTAGCGGTGTTTATGCTCATAGTAATGATAGTCGGGAAAGTTGCGCCTTTTGGAACAAATGCATTTACAAAGGTTGACAGCATTCATCAATACATTCCATTTATGGCGGATTATCAAAGTAAACTAAAGAATGGTGGAAGTTTCCTATATACCTGGAAGGTAGGAGGGGGCAGTAATTTTATGTCCCTTTTACTTTATTATCTTGCTAGTCCGCTTAATCTTATTCTTATATTTTTTTCAAAAGAAGGAACAACGGCAGCATTTTCAATACTCGTTGCTTTTAAACTGGCATTTAGTGCCTGGGCTTTTGCCTATATGCTTTCCAGAAGAAAGAATAAGCCGGAGAATAATTATTTAATGGCGGCTTTCGGACTCTTATATGCATTAAATAATTATATGGTGGGTTATTCCTGGAATATCATGTGGCTGGATCCTATAATGGTTCTTCCTTTGGTAATCCTTGGATATGAAAGAATGATAAGATCAAAGGATATAAGACTCTATGTCCTGTCACTTTTCTATGTCCTTTACTGTAATTATTATATTGCTTTTATAATATGCATTTTTCTTGTTCTTTGGTTCTTTGCTACAGGGCATAAGAATATTAAAGGCTTTTTTATTGATGGTATAAGGTTTGGACTGTCTTCAATACTTGCAGCGGGGCTTGCTGCATTTTCCCTTATTACGGCGTATCTTGCCATTATGAAGACGGCATCTGCCAAGTTTAAGCTTCCGAAGTTTGAATATTATGGCAGATTTATAGATCAGTGGAAGAAAGCAATCTTTTTAACACCATATATAAATGCAGATAATTTTGATGGAAAGATAAATATATATGCGGGAACAATTGCTGTATTCGGCATGATTCTTTTCATGTTAAGCAACAGGATAGCTCTTATTGAAAGAGTTAGAAAAGGAATACTTATGGCAATTCTTCTTCTTTCTTTCAACACCAAAATGCTGAACTATATATGGCATGGGTTCCATGATCAATATGGCATTCCCAACAGATTTTCAATCGTATTCATATTTGCAGAGCTATATATCAGTTATGTTGCTTTGGCAAAGCTAAAACAGACAGATTTGTGGCGGATAGTTACGTCCATAATCATTTCCTATGTTTTCCTTATTATTGCTATTGTAAAAACAGACATTGGGGATTATATCCCTGAGAAAACAGTGGCGCTGGTGTCATTTATTCTTATTACTTTATATTCAGCTATTGTATTAGTAAGAAAATCCGGACGGTTTAAAAGTTATATTACTACAGCAGCTTTATCGATAGTAATAGCTATAGAGATTCTTACTTCAGCAGTATTGGGCTTAAGAAAGAATGATGTAGCATCCGCAGGATACTATCAAAAGTATACTGCCGAAATGGAAAAGGCTGTTAATGCAGTAAATATATACTCGGATGCAAAAGGTTACGGACTTGTGAGAAGTGATATGACATCGCATTTAATGCTTGATGAACCTACTTATAATGGTATGAATTCTTTTGGAACATTTTGTTCTACAGTCAGAGGAGATATGGTGGATTTTGCAAATGATGCAGGTTTTTACACAGGTGCCAATGAATACCTTTTCTATGGTGGAAATCCATTTTCAAATGACATATTGGGAATGAGGTTTGTATATAACAGGATTGGAGAATACTATGGTGCAGAAAAATTTGATGAATGCTGTTATGAAAATGAAATAGTAAG
>DFFQ01000149.1 GCA_002371025.1 Lachnospiraceae bacterium UBA3772
GCCTTGATCTTATGAGGTGCCGGAATATCCTTTAAAGTAAGTTCAACTTCCTCTTTAGCATCTTTATCTTCTTTGGCTTTTTTCTTTTTTACCTTATGCTTATCAGAAATATCATTTGACTGGAACATATTTCCAAAATCAAAATTTGAAAGGCTGTTAAGGTCAAACATCTTAAATGGATGACTCTGGAATGAATTAAGAGTCTTCTGAAGACAGTCATTACATACATATAAGCCTTTTGAAAATTCAATCAATGGTCCTGTTTCTGACTCAGGACGACGACACATGTAACAATATCTTTCATATTCATCGTTGTCGTTTGATGAATCATTTATCTTATCATTTATATCAGACATAATATCCTCCTCTGTAAAAAACACCTAGATATTATAACAGAAGCTTATACTTTTGTTCAATATGATGGTTTGAATTTAGAAGGATAAGTGTTAATCTTTATATATATTCAGGAGGCATTGATTTATGGTAGAAGTTATTGCCCATAGAGGGGCAAGTGCGATAACTAAGTTTGAAAATTCCATGGAAGCATTTGAAGTTGCGATAAAGCTGAATGCGGATATGGTAGAATTTGATGTAAGACAGACAAGAGATAAGGAACTTATCGTTTTTCATGATAGCATATTTAATGATGCACCCATTGAGTATCAGACTCTTAAAGAAATAGAGGATGCAGCAGAAAATATTGGTTTTCATATTCCGCTTTTTGAGGAAGTGCTTAAGCTTTGTCATGGAAAGATAAAGATGGATATTGAATTTAAAGAGACAGGATTTGAAAAAAAAGCTGTGGAATTACTTCATAATAATTGTAGTTATGATGAATACAGCATTAAGTCTTTTTTTGATAAGGTACCTTATAAGATAAAAAAAATAGATCCAAATATCACTACAGGTCTTTTGGTTGGAAGAAGACATTTAAAGTTGAGGGATAAGCTCCTTGATTATTTCCCTGGCAGAAGACTGAAAAAATGTAAGGTGGATTTTATATCACCTCATTTTTCATTCTTAACTCCTGGTTTCAGATTCAGAATGAAAAAAGAAGGCTATAAGATCTACGCATGGACTGTTAATGACGAAAGACGAATGAAGAAGTTACTTAATAGAGTTGACGGGATCATAACTGACAGACCGGATTTAGGGGTTTATGTGAGAAATCGTTACGACTCTTTATAAAAAAGTAAGGAAAGGGGATTATATGAAAAAACGTATTATATCTTATGTAAACTATATAGATAATATGTTGGAAGATGAAGAAGAAAGGGACTGGGACCTTGAAATAAAGAGGCATTTGGACCAGATTGCCTTCTTCAGCCATGAGAGATTGGTTCATCTTCTGGTTTTTATGCTTGTAGCAATATGCACAGTTTTATCTATTCTTGCATTTGTGATCTGTAATGAGATCATGCTGCTTCCCCTTATAGTCCTTCTGTTTGTGTTGCTGGTTCCTTATTGTATGCACTATTATCTGCTGGAAAATAGTGTCCAGAAAATGTATAGTCAATATGACAAAATGACTAATAAAAAGGGTAAATATTTTACAGTCCCATAACCTTGACAGTAAACTAAAAAGTGATTTATAATTCATCCGCGCTCTGGTAACAGGGCGCATTTCTTAGTTATAGGGCATGTTGTGGTTGGGTGTTATGCAACCACAAGATGGTGTGAAATAGAAAAAACTTGCTTTAGGAGACACTCAAAATGGATGAAGATTACAATAGAGATAATGTAAATAAAATTAAAAAGATGATAATCGCTGTATTTTTTATCATGTTTCTTATTCCCACAGCACTTTGTATCATTCTTCTTTTTAAGATAAATAAACTTGAATCAAAATTAGATGAGAAGTTAAAAGAAAATGATACTAAGATAGAAGAGCTTAAGAAAGAGGAAAAAGTATCTTCTGATTCGGATGCAAAAAGAAGTGTTAAAGAAGAGAAAGTTAAGGCTGATGAGCATATTGAGAAAGACACAACAGCAAAGAACTTACTTACCGTTCATGATGCAACCCGTACAGATGCGGAGAAGGCTTCAAAAGAAAGCAATGTAAAACCTAACGGTAAGAAGGTTTATCTTACATTTGATGATGGCCCATCAGCTTATACTGATGAGATATTAGATATATTGAAAGAGGAAAACGTTAAGGCAACATTTTTTGTTGTAGTTAATGATGACAGTCGTGGGGATCAGTTAAGAAGGATCACCAGGGAAGGACACACTATAGCTATTCATTCGGCTTCTCATGACTATAAGAAGATCTATAAAGATATCAGAGCTTTTATGAATGATGTAGAAACTGCAGGAAGATGGATCTATGATATTACTGGTGTAAAGACAAAGTATTATAGGTTCCCAGGCGGATCCAGTAATGATGTATCACAGGTTCCTATAAAGGACTGCATTGATTATCTTAATAAACAGGGTTATACTTACTATGACTGGAACGCGATGAATGATGATGCGGAAACTACGTATCATACGGCAGATGAATTAAAAGATACAGCCCTGGGTTATGTGAGAAACAATGGTGGAGACTCAGTTGTTCTTATGCATGATCTTGAAGGACATCATGAAACTGTAGAAGCACTTAAGGGGCTTATTGAAACTCTTAAGGCTGAGGGATATACAATTCTTCCTATCACTGATGAGACAACACCTGTACAACACGTTTCAGCGGACTAAAAATTCGTCCGGAGGGAATATGAATTACAGGGAAACATTGAATATAATAGATGAAAAAACTAAGAATCTCGGTATCACACCGGGGCTTGATAATATCCGGGAACTTTTAAAGAGGATTGAAGATCCTCAGGATAAAGTTCCTGCGATACATATTGCCGGTACCAATGGTAAAGGCAGCATTATGGCCTATGTGGAAGAGGTTCTTATTCTTTCTGGACTAAAAGTAGGCAGGTATATTTCACCTGCCATTTTTGATTATAGGGAAAGATGGAAGATCAATAAAAAAGAAGTTACTGAAGAAGAGGTGGCAGAAGCTTTTACTGTTATACTTAGGGCTATAGATGAAATGGAAAAAGATGGATTTAGCAGTCCGTCAGCTTTTGAGATTGAGACAGCTGCAGCATTTTATATGTTTGAAAAAAAAGACTGCGATGTCATGCTGATCGAGTGCGGCATGGGTGGCAGGCTGGATGCAACAAATGTTATGAAAAATAAGATAGTTGATGTTCTTGCCTCAGTAAGTCTGGATCATATGGAGTATCTTGGAGAGACTGTTAAAGAGATAACTAGAGAAAAGCTTGGTATTGTAAATGAAGGGGATACGCTTATTACTTATCCCGCAAGTGATGAAGTAAATACAGCGGTTTCTAATTATATGACAGATCATGATTTTTCATGGAGAAAGACTGAAACGGCTGCTCTTGATATTGTAAAATCGGGTATAGATGGAAGTGAATTCTATTACAGAGGTACAAGATTTTCTATTTCCATGGCAGGACAGTATCAGATCTATAATGCAATATGTGCAGTTGAAGTTATACATGCTTATAACAGATATGCAATTAAGAATGGAAATGATGCAGTGCAATATGATATCATTCGAAAGGGACTGAGTCAGGCTTTCTGGCCGGGAAGGTTCAACGTGATACATAGAGGACCATATATAATAGCTGATGGAGCACATAATCCTGATGCATGGAAGGTTCTTGCTGAAAGTATCAGGAGTTATTTTCCGGCAAAGAAGATTGTATTTATTCTGGGAGTTTTTAAGGATAAGCAATATGAAGAGATGGTAAGTATTCTTTCACCATTAATGAAATGCTGCTTTGTTATAACTCCACCTGGTCCAAGAGGGCTGGACGCAAAGTATCTTGCGGCTAAGATGAGTTATGATGGCTGTAAGGCAGTTCCTTGTAAGACAACGAGGGAAGCCTTGGCTAAGGCTAAGGAGGCTGCGGGAAAGAATGGCGTAATAGTTGCAACAGGATCTCTTTCTTATATAGGTAAATTAATAGAGATAAGTTATGAAATCGATTAATAAAGTGACTAAATAAATAAACAGATTACAGGGTGGCTTTAGATGGACAAGATAGATAATATCCTAAATGATAAGGAATATCAGAGCAGAATGAAAACCATCATTACTTCAGAGTATATGAGAAAATTCTGCAGACATGGACTTGGACATGCACTTTCAGTGGCTCGTATTGCATATATTATTGCCCTGGAAGAGCATATAGAACTTGATAAAGAGATCATTTATGGAGCAGCGCTGCTTCATGATATTGGAAGATATACTGATTTAGAGAAAGAAGAGAAAATGTCTCATCACAAGGCTGGAGCTATAACAGCAGAGCCTATCCTTTTAAGATGTGGATATGATGAGGAAGATACAAGGCTTATATGCGCTGCCATAAGCAAACATAAGGAAAAGACAAAAGAAGTAAATACTCTTGCAGATATTTTGTTCAGAGCTGATAAACTTTCACGTAACTGCTTTATGTGTGATGCTAAAGATGAGTGTTACTGGGATGAAAGTTTAAAAAATAAATCTATATTCAGGTAGACTAAATAAGAAAGGCGTAAAAGATGAAGATAGGGAATAAGGAATTTGAACTTGAGAAACTTAAGAAACCTGTAATAATGGGAATATTAAATGTTACCCCGGATTCATTTTCAGATGGTGGAAAATTTAATGATCTTGACAGAGCGTTAAAACATACAGAAGAAATGCTCAGTCAGGGAGCTGATATCATCGATATCGGTGGTGAATCAACCCGCCCAGGTGCCATTAAAGTAACTGCTGAAGAAGAGATTGAAAGAGTATGTCCTATTATCGAAAAGATAAGAGAGAGATTTGATACAGTCATTTCTCTTGATACATATAAGCCATCAACTGCAAAAGCCGGAATTGAAGCAGGTGCAGACATAATAAATGATATTATGGGACTTAGATATGATGTTGCTACTGACGGATTCCTTCCTTTAGGAAAAGCTTCACTCATGGCACAGGTTGCTGCAGAAAAGAACGCTCCAGTAATCATCATGCATAACAGACCTGCTATATTAGAAGATGCAACTGAAGAGGAATATTTAAAGGCGATTGAAGATGATCTTAAGATATCTCTTGATCTGGCTAAGGAAGCAGGGGTTAAGGATGAGAATATAATCCTTGATCCAGGTGTTGGATTTTCAAAGACTGTAAAGCAGAATCTCATTTCAATAAGAGAGGTTGAGAGACTTGAAAAGTTCGGATATCCAATCCTTTTAGGAATTTCAAGAAAGTCTTATATTGGTAAGACATTTAATCTTACAGAAGATGACAGACTGGAGGGAACTATTGCATCTAATATCTATGGTTATATGCATGGATGCTCAATCTTAAGGGTGCATGATGTTAAGGAGAATAAGAGAGCTCTTGATATGATTTATAAGATTATGGAGTAGTACTATGGATAAGATTAGAATTGATGACCTTAAGATATATGCATATCACGGCGTTTTTGATGAAGAAAAAGAAAAGGGGCAGATATTTAAAGTGTCCTGCGAACTCCTTCTTGATCTTTATGAGGCCGAATCCGGGGACAATCTTGATAAGACAGTGAGTTACGATGAGGTGGCTCATCTTATTTATGATACAGTAACAAGGGAAAAATGCGATCTTATAGAGGCTGTTGCTGCCAATGTGGTAAATGAGATCCTTATTAATTTTAAAAAGGTTAATTCAGTCACAGTTAAGGTAAGTAAGCCGGACGCACCTATCCAGCTGGATTTTAAAAATGTATCAGTTTCTGTTACAAAGAAGAGGCATATAGTATATCTTGGCATAGGTTCTAATTTGGGTGATAGAGAGGAAAATCTTAAATTTGCCATTGAACAGTTGGGAAAAGATGATTTTATAAATGTAAAGAAGGTTTCTGGCTTTATTAATACTGAACCTTACGGACCTGTGGAACAGCCGGATTTTCTTAACGGTGTTGTTGAAATAGAGACTATTTACAGTCCTGAGGAATTGCTTCATGTTGTAAATGATATAGAGAAAGAAGCAAAGAGAGAGAGACTGGTTCACTGGGGACCAAGAACTCTTGATATTGATATCCTTTTATTTGATGAGGAGATAATAAGAAGTAAAGATCTTATAATACCTCATAGAGAAATGCATAAGAGGATGTTTGTGTTAGAGCCATTTAAAGAAATAGCTCCTGATGTGATCCATCCTGTTTATAGAAAAACTATTGAAGATCTCTATGATGAGCTGGTGAAAAGCGCAGAGAATCCAAGGGAAGAACTGCCATTTATTTTACCGGAGATAGTGGATGATCTTTGGGTAAAGGAAAAGAAGATAGTATATGCCGGAGTGCCTGGGGCTTATGCTGAGGCAGCGGCCATAAAATACTTCGGAGAAAATGCAGATATTCATAATGTAAAATCCTTTGATAAGGTTGTTAGAGAAGTTTCAGAAGGAATTTCTGATTATGGTGTTATTCCTATTGAAAACAGCTCGGCCGGTTTTGTAAGCGGCAATTATGATATCATTAAAAATGGAAATGTACATATAGTAGATGAAGTGGTAATTGATATTGAACATGCTCTTTTAGGGATTCCGGGTGCAACTATCGATGATATAAAGAAGGTCATATCTCATGATCAGGGGCTTATGCAGTGTAAGGACTTCATCGATGATTATGATCTTAAGAAAGAAGCTGTGAGTAATACGGCTGTTGCTGCAAAGAGAGTAATGGAGATGCAGGATAAGACTCTTGGAGCCATTGCCAGTGAGAGAGCTGCAGAACTCTACGGACTTAAGGTTCTTAAGAAAAAGGTTAATTTCTCCAGAGAAAACGCAACAAAGTTCGTTATCCTTACTCATAAGAATATAGCACTTTCAAAATCCAACAGGATAAGCATCTGCTTTAATGCAGCTCATAGGGTAGGTGCACTTTACAGGATCATGGGACTTTTTAATGAGAATATGATCAATATGACCAGCATTGAATCAAGACCATCACTTCTTAGAAAATGGGAATATACATTCTATGTAAGTTTTGAAGGTAAATTCTCAGATAAGAATGTTATAAAAACATTGGAAGAGATATATGCAGATTGTGATGAACTGTGTTTTCTTGGTACATTTTCGTCTTAGATTTGGGCTTATTAGAATATGTCGCGCGGTATTAGGAAATTATGCTTGACAGGAGAATGTTTGCATGGTATCCTATTCTGCGTGTAAAAAGAAAGAAGAGTATCCACTCTCACCTTGAGAGCTCTTAGATTGTAGCTCCGGGTATGATAAAGATTGTATAAGGACGTTAGATTTATGTCCTTTGTAACTTTTTATTGTAAGTGGATATCCTAGGGTTTCCACTTATTTTTTTGGAGGTAAGAACAATAGACTACTTAATTAACGAACAGATCAGAGACAAAGAGGTTCGCGTAATCGGAGCAGAAGGCAATCAGCTCGGTGTTATGACTGCTAAGGAAGCTCAGCATCTTGCGGACGAGGCAGGGCTTGATCTGGTTAGGGTATCACCTAATGCACAACCACCTGTATGCAGAATTATTGATTACAGTAAATTCCGCTATGAGCAGACTCGTAAGGAAAAAGCAGCAAAAAAGAAACAGAATATTGTAGAGATCAAGGAAGTTAGACTTTCACCTAATATAGAGGAAAACGATCTTAATACCAAGATTTCGCAGGCACGTAAGTTCCTTACAAAGGGAAATCGCGTTAAAGTTACTCTCCGTTTCAGAGGAAGAGAGCTTGCATATGTAAATCAGAGCAAGGTAATTCTTGACAGTTTTGCAGAAAAGCTTTCAGACATTTCGGTAGTTGATAAGCCTGCAAAATTTGAGGGAAGAAGCATGATCATGTTTCTTGCGGTTAAACGTTAGTAAGAGCATTTAAGGAGGATAAAAAAATGCCAAAGTTAAAGACAAAGAGAGCAGCAGCAAAGCGCTTCACAAAGACAGGTACAGGAAAGTTAAAGAGAAATAAAGCTTATAAGCGTCACATCCTTACAAAGAAGTCAACAAAGAGAAAGAGAAACTTAAGAAAAGCAGCAATGACAGATAAGACAAACTCAAAGGTAATGAGCAAGATCTTACCTTACATGTAAGATTTGGATAGTAAGGATCAGGAGGATTAAATAAATGGCAAGAATTAAAGGTGGCGTTGGTGCCAAGAAGAGACATAACAAAGTATTAAAAGCAGCTAAGGGATATGTAGGTGCTAGATCAAAACAGTACAGAGTTGCTAAGCAGT
>DFFQ01000032.1 GCA_002371025.1 Lachnospiraceae bacterium UBA3772
AGCTATGATATATAAAATGTTCCTGTGTGGGATCACACTCAGCCACTTCTATAGGTCCAGAAATAAGATTTCCCCTGATCTTAACATCGAACAATTCATCTCTTCTCTTGGAAAGTGCTTTATCAAGCAGCTCCGGTTTTCCAAGAGTACTTGTATAGTCTACCCAGTCTCCAGATTTTACGACTTTTACCGCCTCCTCTGGACTACGTAGTTTATCTTTATATTCCTGAGTGAAGTCTATAAACATTTTACCTCCAGAAATTGTGCAACATGTTTAGTTCCATGCTAATATTATGCAACATTTTGGCGATAATTCATAGTAGAAAGAGTAAAAAAAGTTCGAATTTGGTCAAAACAGAAACTAAGATGCCCCCTTACGGTACCCTGTTTTTTTCCGAAAATTTATAGCTAATCATCAAAAAAAGCATAAGAAAAAGAGCCATGAAAACATGGCTCCTTATCTTAAGAAATCTAATACCGATATTTAATTATTTCTTCTTAGCTTTCTTAACTGGCTTTGAGTTTACCTTATTCTTTAAAGCAGCGCCTGCTTTGAACTTAGGTGCAACTGCAGCCTTGATCTTTATTGTTTCACCTGTCTGAGGGTTACGTCCTGTACGAGCAGCTCTCTTACCTGTTTCGAAAGTTCCGAAACCAATGAGCTGAACCTTCTCCCCTTTCTGTAACTCATCAGATACAACAGTAACGAATGCCTTAACTGCTGCGTCTGCATCCTTCTTTGAAAGATTTGCTTCTTCTGCGATTGCATTTACAAGTTCTGTCTTGTTCATGATTCTTTTGAACCTCCTTATTATTACAAGCTTTCGCTATACAAGCCATTATACTAGGGTTCTTTTGAGAATTCAAACACTTTTCACTAATTTCTTGGCATTTTTTTCAAATTATTGTAAAAATTGTAAAAATCGACTATCTGACTTACATTATCATTCATAATATGTTATATTTCTTCTTACTGATTTTAAATAGTTTTAACAAGGGAGTACTAAAAATGGACGCAAAAGAAAATAAAATGGGTGTCATGCCCATTAAAAAGCTGATCATCAACATGTCTGTTCCAATGATGATCTCAATGTTATTTCAAGCTCTGTATAATATTGTAGATAGCCTTTTTGTATCAAGAATTTCACAGGATGCACTTACAGCCATTTCCATTGCATTTCCGATGCAGAATTTAATGATCGCATTTGCATCTGGAACGGGCGTCGGTATCAACGCTCTCCTTTCAAGATCGCTGGGCGAAAAGAATTATAAAAGAACTAATCAGGCAGCCAATACAGGACTTTTCCTTATAATTCTAACATATTTCTTATTCATCCTTATCGGACTCTTTGGAGTAAAGCCATTTATCGCATCTCAGACAAATAATACAGTTATATGCGACTATGCAACAACTTATACAAAGATATGCTGTCTTCTTTCTATTGGTCTTTTCATGCAGGTAACATTTGAAAGACTTCTTCAGTCTACAGGTCTCACCATGTACAGTATGGCTTCTCAGATAACAGGCGCAATAATCAATATAATCTTTGACCCTATT
This sequence comes from Lachnospiraceae bacterium UBA3772, assembly GCA_002371025.1. GTDB lineage: Bacteria > Bacillota > Clostridia > Lachnospirales > Lachnospiraceae > Eubacterium_Q. The sequence continues at coordinate 1,559 of DFFQ01000032.1, forward strand.
ATGATCTTTGGTCTCTTCGGTTTTCCTAAGCTTGGAATCGCCGGGGCAGCATATGCCACAATATTCGGCCAGACTGTTGCATCAACCATAGGTCTTACACTTAATATAAAGAAGAATAAAGAAATATCTCTTAAGATTAAAGAAATCCTTCATCCTACTGCTGATATAGTAAAGAAGATCTATATCGTAGGATTCCCATCAATACTTATGATGTCTATCGGTTCTTTAATGACTTTCATGATGAATAAGATTTTAGGAAGCTTCAGCCCTGACATCTTAGCCGATACAGCACAGGCAGTATTTGGTTCATACTTTAAACTCCAGAGTTTCTTCTTTATGCCGGTATTTGGACTTAATAATGGTATCATTCCAGTTCTCGCCTACAACTTAGGCGCGAAAAAAAAAGAACGAATAAAAGAATCCGTTCTTTTTGCTGTTAAACTTGCTGTTGTTATCATGATATTCGGTATGTTATGTTTCGAACTTATCCCTGACAAACTGCTGGGTATCTTCCAGGCATCCGATTATATGATAAGCATAGGTAAACCTGCATTAAGGATAGTTGCGATCCATTTTCCTATTGCCGCCATATCTATCGTTATCATCTCCTTGTTCCAGGCTTTCTCAAAGAGTATGTACTCTCTCGTAGTTTCGATAATGAGACAGATTGTAGTACTTATCCCTGCAGCATACCTTCTTTCAAAAACAAATGAGATTTCAAATGTATGGTGGGCATTCCCAATTGCGGAAATCGCCTCCGTTACTGTTTCACTTCTCTTCTTCAGAAGAATAAAAAGAAATATAATCGATAAGATTCCAGATGCGAACTAAACCAGTTCCAAAGCTATCTTAATCATATCATTAAAACCAGTCTGACGTTCACTAGAACTTAATTCACCTTCCTTAAAAAGGTGATCTGAAATAGTAAGAATAGAAAGAGCTTTTTTTCCAGCAGCCGCCGCATTCATATAAAGGGCGGCTGTTTCCATTTCTATACAAAGTACACCCATGGAAGCCCATTTCTTATTTACGTCAGGATAATTATTATAGAAAATGTCTGTTGATGCTACATTTCCTACCCTTACTTTCTTATTTTCTTTTTTTGCCACTTCTACTCCCTGGGATATAAGATCAAAATCGCCGATAGGTGCATAATTTCCCGGAAGATCATACTGATAAACATAATTAGAATCAGTACATGCAGCCTGGGCTATTACTACATCACGAAGATTTATATCATCCAATAATCCTCCGGCACTCCCTATTCTTATTATGGTTTCTACATCATAATTATTATAAAGCTCATAAGAATAAATACCCATAGATGGCATTCCCATACCGCTTCCCATAACTGATACACGTCTTCCGTTATAGAGACCTGTATATCCAAACATATTTCTTACAGCATTAAACTGCACAGCACCTGATAAAAAGTTCTCCGCTATATATTTTGCCCTTAAAGGGTCTCCTGGCATTATAACTGTGGCAGCGATCATACCAAGCTCTGCTTCATTATGAGGGGTCGCACTTGACATATTCTTTACCTCCTTTGACGGTACCTTTACACTCTTTATTACATTTTCATCTTTTTTTAAATCCGATGCAGCGTGAATCTCTTCAACACGATCCATATTATATTCCCTTGGATAAACAGGAGTTCCGAATATTGGCAGTTCCGTAAAATTTAGGTATTTTGCCATATAAACTCCATTCTCTTTTTCAAAGACTGGTTGTTCTATATCATAAGTCATGGCTGGAACATAACCAAACTTCTTAAAAAATACCGCTTCACCGTTAGCTACTGCAAAATGATATCCCAACTCTCTTGCTTTATCATGAGCACCATTTATAAGAAGTCTTGCGATTCCCTTTTTTTGAAAATCCGGATGAACCGCCACATGTGAAAGAAGCAGTTCCTTATATCCGCCTATATCAACTTCTACAAACAGAAGGTATCCTATTACTTTATTGTCACAATCTGCCACAAGAGATAATTCCGGGATAAAAGATCTGCTTTTCCTTAACTCCTCTATCAGGCGAAAATCAGTTATCTCTCTAACAGCATTATGATCAGTTGTTCTTTCTTTTCTGATAACTATCATCTGATTAACTCCCCTCTTATTTAATCCCCAATAAGATCAGTTCTTTATATATTTTAACTCATCATAATATAAAAAAGAAAGCAGATTTGAATCAAACTCAAATCCGCTTTCTTTATTCTTTATCAACAATCTATAGATTCATTATGAATTCATCTGAGACTGTCTAACTTTCATATTCTTCATCTGAAGTTTGCTGTCATTCATCTTATATGAAGCTTCCTTTTCAGCAGCTTCAGGAGTACCTGTTGCAAAATTATATTCAGCCATTCCGTAAGGTATCTCAATTGAAACCGGAAGAACTCCTTCTTTGTTAAAGCTATTAAGTTCTGTGATGAACTTATTCTCACAGTTCTTATAAATCTGAAGAAGAACATTTATCTTTTCAGCTGTTGTCTTACCTGATACATCGTCACCATCAAGGATAGCCATAAATTCGTCGCCACCCATACGATATACCTTACCTTTTTCACCGAAAGTGCGGTTAATTATATCAGCACCAGAAACGACAACTGCGTCCCCTGTTGCACTACCATATTTTTCATTGATCTCCTTCATATCACTGATATTGAAGTTAACAAATATGCATGCACCTTCGCGCGAATTTTCTACCTTAGCTTCAAATGTAGCAAAAGCACGTCTGTTAAGGAGACCTGTTAAGCTGTCTTCATTTACCATCTTATCAAGTAACTGAGCCTGTTCAGCCTTATGAGCTGCCTGGAAGAATGTATTGATTTCATAGTATCCAAGGATTGCTACGAAAATAACAAGACCAATACGAGTAAATTCTGACATGTCACCATTCTTCATTACATAATAAACTATAAGATCGGCAACACCAGATAATACAAGAACTGCAAATGCTACGATAGCAAGAATATTTTTTGATTTTTCTGCATCAGTTACATCTCTCTTATTTGATACAACAATATATCCACAGAGGATTACAGCGATACCAAATACAATATGTGTAAAGATAATTACTTCTGAATAATCCTTACCATTAATCCATACAGCAACAATATTGATAATAAGGTCAATAGCTGTTAAGACAGCTACAACACCTACAGGCCATCTCTTCTTTGCATTTGTAAAGCAGGCTACAAGTGAGGTACCTGTTACAGCAATTAAAGCAATTGAAATGTGGTTAAGTCCACGACATAAACCAGGGTTACCTGTAAGATATTTGAAAATTGTAGATCCTGTTTCAATCCATATTGAAAGAACCATTGCCATAGAACCAAGAGAAACCATTTCAAGTCTTCTGTCTATGTTTCTTTCAAAGAATGTACCAATAAGTACAAGTGCAACACCTACAACAAATACAAGCATCATAAGAAGGAACTGATACATCTGCTTATCCATAAGCTCATGGATATATGAAGCTCCATCTTCAAAATATACATTTTTGAAATATGTTGACTTTAAAGATTCATTTAACTTTTCAGCCTTGATCATGATGTTCGCACCCTCATCCATAGGGATTGTGATAGTATGAATATCTGATCCGTATGATTTACCATAGAAATTATGCATCTCCGGGTGATAATCATAAACTACTTCACCATCAACCAATACTTTGAATACTATATTTGAAGTCTCAAAGCAAAGGGATGCAGCACGAAGATCTGAATTTTCAACGTGCATTGTTATACTCTGATTTGGTTCATTTTCAAAATCAAGTTCTGAAAGCTTTAACTTCTGAAAGTTTATATTATACCAACCATAATCAGCATCAATCTTAACACCGGCTGTATTCTTAATTGCTTTATACTTAGCCACAAAAGTGGTAAGTCCACCAATAACAAGAATAAGACCAATGATCGCACAGATATAAAGGAAAACCTTTTTAACACCTGTGTCTTTTTTGTTCACATCTACTTCTGAAATCTTAATTTCCATTGTATTTAGTGATCCTTTCTCTCTATTTTTTATTTTATTGCAACTTTATGATAGTAGCACATATATTAATATTTGAATATCCATTTTTTTAACTAAAATATCAAAAAATTGCCTCTATGTTTTGTTATTCTTTTCTATTTAAGCACCTGCTCAATATTTATACAGTTTCCTTTGGCCCTTACTCTCCCGTATGCTCCCGAGATAATAGTCATCATTGGGGCAATGTGTCCAATGTCTAGATCCATCAGAACCGGAACATTATACTTAGCTAACACTTCAGTTACCGCTTTATATTGATCAAGTCCCATAACAGGTTCATTAAATATTCTAGGCCTTCCGATCAGAAAACCCTTGCAATATCTGAACCAGCCTGCATTTGAGAGCTGCCATATTGCTCTTCTTATAGCAAGAACATTAAGGTCACATGCCTCCAGGAACCATATAAAACCATCATTCTTATATCTCTCCTGAAATTCCTTAACCTTATCAAATTTTGTTCCACAAAGACAAGAAAGACTATCAAGACATCCTCCAATAAGACGTCCTTCAAATCTGATATCTGCCTCATTATCTCTGTTAAGTCCCTGCTGATCTACAATAAAATTATGATGAATGGAATCCTCTGTAACATTATAAGGAACCAGTGGATTCTCTTCATCCTTAAGTGATTCTTTCTCCCACTTTTTATATCCGTGAATAGAAAGTTTCTCACCTGTCAATACTGCCATGGAGTCATAAAGTGATTCATGCCATTCTTTCATACCAAATGTACCAATACAAGGTCCATAGATTGCTGCTGTATCTGCAATAGTAGGAAGGGTAAATGTAAGATTTGTATTATCAGAGTAACCCATAAAAAGCTTTGCTTCCTTATTCTTTATTGATTCAAAATCAATAAATTCCAAGTCTTCACACATAGTCTCTCCGCCACCACAAGAAATAAGAACCTTAGATTCATTTTGATAAAAATCCATAAATTCTTTTCCACAGCTCTTAGGATCGGTACTTTTCCCTATTCCATCATCTTTTCTACAATTTGGGCCACATATCACATTAAAACCCATCTCTCCCATCTTTCCTATGGCACTATCAAGACAGGAACGATATGGTTCAAATGTACATCCAAAAGAAGGTGCTATAAGTCCAATAGTTTCACCCTTCTTTAGAAATGGTCCATACTTCATCTTAATCCCCCCTCATTTTTTACATAAACATCAACAAATATCATTTTTTTATCCTTTCACAAAAAAACCATAATTAGTATAACAAGAAAACTAAACCTATACAATCTTAAAAAATGCCCTAAAATAAAGTAAGGAGTCTCTTAATTTAAGAAACTCCCTACCTAATATTTTTACAATATTAAAATCTTTATATATTATATAATAAATATTTCCAAAGCCTTGATTCCATAAGAAGAAGCTAATGTTCCACAAATAGATGAAATAAGGATTATGATGAGGAACGGAATTGCAACAAATTTCAGCACAACTCTGTAAAGTCCTCTTAATCTGAACTTTGATGATACCATCACTTCTTCTTCAATCTTATTTATCTTTACAACTCTAAGAATAAGTACACAGGTAAAGATTGCTGCTAATGGCATCATTACTGAATTAGTAAGGAAATCAAAGAATGAAAGCAGATCCAGTTTCATTGGTGTAACATTTGAAAGCACATTAAATCCAAGAGCTGAAAATGATCCAAGAACAACTATTATTATAAAAGTAACAACAGAAGCTTTCTTTCTCTTCCACTTAAGTTCATCCTCGAAAGTTGATACCACGCACTCTGCCAGTGAAACAGATGATGTAATGGCTGCAAAAAATACCAGTGAGAAAAATACAATTCCCATTATTCTTCCAAAATTCATGCTATTAAATACATTTGGAATAGCAACAAACATAAGAGATGGACCCTTACCGATATTCTCACCACCATTATATGCATAAACTGCGGGAATTATCATAAGTCCTGCCATAATAGCAATAAATGTATCAAATAATGCTACCTGATGTGTTGAAACGTCAATGTCATGATCCTTTTGCATATAAGAACCAAAGGTAACAAGTATTCCCATAGCAATTGAAAGGGAATAAAACATCTGCCCCATGGCAGCTACAAGTGTCATAAGAGAAAAATCTTTAAAATTTGGGATAAGGAAGAACTTAACTCCCTCCATAGCTCCAGGTCTTGTAACTGAATAAATCGATGTTATAAGGCAAAGCACTACAAGAATCGGCATAGCGATCTTTGAAACTCTTTCAATACCATTTTTAACACCACAGAAAATGATAGTCATGGTGCAGATTGCAAAGATCACAAAAAATATGATCTGTTCTTTTCCACTTCCTAAAAACTGTTCAAAGAAAGAAGGTGAGCCATCAGCCACCGCATCAGTTGAAAGTTTTGCCTGATCTCCCTGTATGTACTGGAGAAGATACTTAAGTACCCATCCACCAATTACTGAATAATAAGGAACAATAAGAATAGGAATGATAGCATTAAGCCACCCACCAGTTCTAAGTAGCCTTCCTGCTCCTGCCTCTTTGTAAGCACCTACAGGACTTCTCTTTGTCATTCGTCCCAAAGCAGTTTCAGAAATGATCATAGTATAACCAAAAGTTGCCGCCAGAATTATATATACAAGTAGAAAGATTCCTCCCCCGTATTTTGCCGCCAGGTATGGAAACCTCCATATATTTCCAAGACCTACAGCACTTCCTGCTGCTGCAAGTACAAATCCTATCTTACTAGAAAATGTACCTCGTTTATTCGCGTCCATTAAAATAGACCCTCCTTCATTATTTTTCGCACCAAACTAATATAGTAATAATCCTACGATAAGTCAATACGAAAGCCTTAATTTTTTTCATAAAAAGAAGAAAATGCATTAATTTTTTACTTCATCAACTTTTCTATTCCCTGTTTACAGTAACCAATCGCGGTCAAGGATAAAATAAAGCCCCAAATACTCATCGTAAGGATTCCATCAATAATTGACCAATATATTTCTTTCTATTCTTGAGGATCCAAGCCATTTCTGCTATACTTTATTAATACTAATTGTTTAATTAAGAGGGATAATATGAATCAGAATAAAGTAAATGAAATGCAGTCATCTACTATCACTGTTGAGCTTGATGGAACAGATCCAGTTGAATGTGCCATCATTACAGTACTTACAGTAGCTGAAAATGATTATATCTTCCTTATCCCTATAAATGATAAGGGTGAGGATGTAGGTGATGACATCTGGGTATACAGATATGTAGAAGATGAAACTCATACAGCTGATAATCCTGATCTCCAGGAAGTAACTGATCCTGAAGAATTCGAACTTGTAGCTGCTGCATTCGATGATTATTGCGAAAAAAATGATCTGGAATTCTAATTCCAGATCATTTTTTTACTATTATTTCAAAATATTCACGACAACTAAATCGCAAAACAAATTCTTTATCAGAAGCTTACTTCTGTAGATATTGGTTTCTCTAAAAGCTCAGGATTTTCAATGAGCTTCTTTAAGAGTTTTAACGTCCTTGCATAATAATATCCATCTGCAATTCTTTCATCAATCGTCATGGAAAGATCTATCTGCTTTTTCATGGTTACATTTCCATTGATATCATATACAGGTCTTCTCTTCTTTTTTCCTATTATCATAAAAACCGAAGTTGTTCCCCAATTTGTCATATGATGATATCCGGTATTAAGTCCGATAGAACCTAAATTAGTAAGGACTATGGAGCACTGATATGGATCCGAAGCGATCACTGACTCTGGCATCCAGCCGTGTCTATCAGCAACTCTTGCCATGGCACCAATAAAATGCTTAAATGGCAGCTTCTGTATAAAATTCATGCTTTCTGTAGATTTATCAACAGAAGTCTTACATAATTCAATCTGATCATTAACCTTTTTGCAAAGGCTGAAAAGTGTATCTGAATCTTCTGCAACGATTCTTGCAAGTGTTTCTTCACCATCATCCTCAAAAGTCTTCTTAACTGTAAATGCAGCAGTAAGATTATTTCTCTGATAAAGATTCTTATTTGCGATAAACCTGTTCATCTGAGGTCTTAGTCTGATAGTCTTTAATGCTGCCGTTATTATCACCTGAAATAGATTGATCTTAGGTCCATCAATTTTCTGATTAACTTGCTTAATATACTCTTCTGTCTTTGCAAGATTAATTGTTATCCTCATACAAGCTTCATTATCGCATCTATTAGGATACATGAGTGGCATTATATAATGCATTGAATCCAAGTCTCTGATAAGAGTACCGTCCCGTCGGTCTCCCCATCTTCTAGCCATTTATTTCTTCCCTCTTTCTCTCACTTATAAATTTAGGCTTCCAATAAGCCTTCCAATATAATAATACCTCTGCAAAGAGACACATTGGAATTGCTGCAAATATATCCAACACTGAATGCTGCTTTACAAATGCAACAGAAATACAGATTGCTGCAGCCCAGATAATTATCAGTATCCGTAAAATCACTGCTAAATCCTTCTTTTTAGCCCAAACCGAAGCAATCGCAATAGAATAACCTACATGTAAGGATGGGCACACCCCTGTAGGAGTATCTACAGAATATATTAATCCCACTAATTTTGTCAAAATATTAGAATGTTCAAATGTAACCGGTCTTCCATACTGAACCGAAGGCCAGATTATATAAACTATCACAGCTATAACCTGAGTGATTATTATAAAAGTCTGCATCTTCTTAAATCCTTCAACGTCATAAAGAAGCATATAAAGAAGTGAACCAACTACAAATAAATACCAGGAAACATAAAGGATGATAAAATATTCATTAAATGGAATCATATCATCCAACCTGCAATGAACCACATGGCAGGCTGATTCCGGTATGAATTTTTCAGTAACGGCATACATTATAAGATATCCTACCCATCCAAGCAAAAGCAAAAGATGGGAGAATTCTGGAGTACGTATGTTATTTAATCTTACTTTTCTATAATCTCTGACTGGTGTTTTCATATTCTACATTACCAAACGGGTATTATCCGGATAATCTTTCTTACTTATATTAGGATATGGAACGACTTTATGATACGGCCTGCTATAAGCCATTTCAGATATTTCATCCATAAGATAATTGCAGATTCTTATCCTTTCCCTATGAATATCATTTTCATTATTAAAATAAACAGGTTTACCAATAATAAGCTTCTTTAACCCCGGACAAACATAGAGTGGCACAAAAGGTATATTTTCATTTGTTTCTTTATAATACCTTTTTGCCACGTCCACAAATCCCTGCTGAAATTCATGTACTATATTATTATGTTCATCATAACATTCTGGAAAAATAATAACTTTTGTCCCTTCCTCAAGTCTTTTTACTGACTCTTTAAATGTTACAGCCACTCTTTTATCCTTATAAACTGGTATTGTATCAGCATTATTAAAAACACTGACTGATATTGGAGCTATGATATAAGAAAGTATTTTAAAGAAGAACCTTACTCCCTTAGGTTTATTGCTCCAAAAATCCTTATAAGCATAGGATGGTACTTCCGAAAGATGCATCATCTTACTAATACACCATATATATTTCTTTCCTGGAAAATATAACTGACAGGCAATGGGGCCATGCATCTGAGAATGATTACCCACTACAATTGCCGGTCCATCAGGAAGATTTTCTATTCCTTCCACATCTATATGGGGATAAAACACTTTGGTAAGTGTCCTTATAAATCTATAATTTAGAGAAATCTTCTTTTCCATAGATTCTAGTCTTCTCTCTTTTTTCCCCAGAAGAAAAGTGCCACTGTACCAGGGCCTGTATGACAACCGATGGTTGCCCCGATGTCAAATATTTCAACCTTGCCTTTGATCTTTGGAAATCTTTCAGCTATAAGATCTGCCAAAGCCTTGGCACCATCCGGATCAGAATTTGAGATAAATACTTTATCACTATATTCAAGTCCATTATCAGCAAGTTCCTGCATCTTTTCAGCAGCTCTTAAAATTGCTTTCTTCTTTGTACGGATCTTTTCTCTTGAAATAAGTCTTCCCATATAATCTACATTTAAAAGAGGACAGATGCTAAGAACCTTACCGATTGCTCCAGCTGTCTTTGAAACTCTTCCACCTCTTATAAAGAAAGTAAGATCTGATGAAAAAAACCAATGATTAACATTTAACTTATTCTCTTCTGCCCAGGTATTTAACTCTTCAATGTCCATCCCCTCTTCTTTAAGATCTGCAAGCTTATCCATGAATAACCCATATCCTGATGAAGCTTCAAGAGAATCTACTATATATATTTTTCTGCCAGGAAATAGTTCTTTAAGAATATCTGCAGCTGTACAAGCTGAGTTATATGTTCCAGATATTCCGGAAGAAAGTGTAGCATGAAGAATATCCTTTCCATCCTTAAGGAAAGATGTAAAATATTCCACATATTCACCAACACTTACCTGTGAAGTCTTTGCATCCGCTCCTTCAAGCATTCTTTTATGAAGCTCAGAAGTCTTGATGGACACACCCATATCATCCTTATATGAAACTCCATCTACGGAATAATTAAAACATATATATTTTATATCTCTTTTCTCCATATATTCTGGAGTAAGATCTACAGTTGAGCAACAGCTCAATACGTATTCTGTCATTATTTAACCTCGTAATTTTGTAAATTTTTCACTCTGTTATCTATATTAGTCATGAAATAAATCAATGTCAATCTTAAGAAATGTCTATTCATGCAAGGAAAAATCAGTATCCTCATCCATCATTTCCAACATGATCTCTGCAAAATATGGGTCAAATTGAGTTCCCTTATTGTTTTTAATCTCTTCTCTCACCAGTCTCTGAGGAAGTAGCGGTCTGTAACTTCTGTTAGAAGTCATGGCATCATAGGCATCTGCAACGCCGATTATCCTTCCGACTTCAGGAATATCTTCACCCTTTAATCCATCAGGATAACCCGTACCATCATATCTTTCATGATGGAACCTTGCTCCCTCCCAGATACCGGGGATTTCAGAAATATTCTTAAGTATCTCACTTCCTATTACCGGATGAGTCTTAATGATATCATATTCTTCCACCGTAAGCTTTGATTTTTTATTTATTATCTCATCAGGAATACCAATCTTTCCAATATCATGAAGAAGTCCGATATAATAAATGCTTTGCTGCATTTTTTCATCTTTTCCTGCACGTCGGGCAATCTCTCTTGAATAAGTGGCAACACGAGTCGAATGTCCGTTGGTGTACTTATCCTTTGCATCTATGGTGCCAACTAAAGCTTTAATGATCTGATCCGTCATTCTTTCCACAGACTTTCTTCTTTCTTCAGCCTTCCTTGTCTGTTTTTCTACCTCTGACTGAAGACATTTCTTTAAATGCTCAAGTTCAAGTATCCTTCCGACTCTCTGGATCATTACTTCAGCTATAAATGGCTTTCTGATATAGTCCTGTGCTCCTACTTTAAAGCTGTCCACCTCAGAACTTTTATCAACGTCTCCTGTTAGAAAAACTACAGGTATATCTTTTAATTTATCATTTTCACTTAGGATTTTCATAACTTCAAATCCATCCATATTAGGCATATGGATATCCAGAAGAATAAGAGAAGGTTCAATTTCAGCTGCCATTTTAAGTCCTTCTTCGCCAGAAGTTGCAGAATAAACCTCATATTCTCTTTCCAGAATATGCTTAGCAATCCTGTTATTCATAGGACTGTCATCAATAATTAATATTCTTTTACTCATATAAAACTCCGATTCCTTAAATAAAATCTCAACTTTCACTTTTTTCCCAAGTATAATTTTATCATGGAACCTAAGCCAACGTATGAATATTCTATGAAAAATTATAAAAAAATGTCCTGGCTATTAATTAAAATAATCCTCCATAACAACAAATCAGAGGCGCCTTACAGCACCTCTGATCTAAACTAAAATATTTTATTAATATCCTCTTCTGTGATTACTCCATTTATCGGGTAACTCTCTGCTTCCTTGGATTCTCTTAGATAATGTTCAATTTTTTTAAATAACTCCTGTTCAACAGATCCCATTAATAAATAATAATAATTTTTTTCTTTATTGTCTTCATTTTGATATACTTCTAAATCTTCTTCATCATAAGTATCTTCTTCATATAAATTATACTCATTAATATAATACTCATAACATATTGTATTTATATAAAATTCATTTTTATCAAATGTAAAGATAACATAGGTATTACAGTCCAAATGATTAATATCACAGGCCACCCCGTTTTCTCCCAGATAATCCAGCTTATTGAAACTCATTTTATTACCATAAACCTTTCCATCATAATAATGGAGTATCAACAGATTCTCATAATTACCTTCTGGATCATAATCAGGTGCCTCATCAATTTTAAGAATTACTTCCTTACTCCCGTCTCTATCCAGGTCAATTCTATATATAGCTTCTACTGAATAGTCCGTTATCTTTTTATTATCATAATAATAATAGCCGGCCTGATAATTTATAACAGAATCACATGTTGCATCACAAGTATAGTAAGCTATATCAGCTTCCCCCGTTAAAACTTCTTTATATTTTTTATTTATCTCTGTTTTTTCTTTTTCAGTTATTTCTACTTCAGAGGTATCATCTTCTCCATTTAATAAAAGATTAAGATTATTTTTTACTTCTGCCTCAATTTCAATACTTTCATCAAAACTATAATCATCCGGCCCATCATACATTATCTCATCTTTAGAATAACTTCTTTTCTTTTGATCATAGTTCTGATATGGATAATATGGATCATTATAATCATTAAACAAACTATCACATCCAGTTGTACTTATGATTAGCAGAGTAAGTAACGGCAGTATAAATAATTTTTTTATTTCATGAGAATATTTCATTTTATCTCCCTGACCAAATAGTAAAACTTCCATTTCAAATCTCTAACTACTCAGACCATAAATCCTCTCGCCACTCATGCCTGTCAAAACTGTATAGTTTTACTCTGTCCTCTGTTATATTCTTAATCCCCATGTCATATATATCTTTATTAACCACTTCGTCACCAAACACATATATATTACCATATTGTTCATTATAATGAATACTGCAGATTTCTTTTACTATAACGTCATCATTTTGAAATTTCAGACAAAAGAATGCATCATATTCATCATTCTTTGCATGCTGAAATGTACCATCTGTTCTAAGTTCATCCATATCTTCAAATGGAATAATATATCCATAAACTTCTCCATTAAAGTAATGTAACACCATATTTCTGGCTATGTTTTTACCTGCCCTTATGGTAAGAACTACTTCTTTGCTCCCATCCCTATCAAAATCTACAAGCCCTATCTTATATGGTGCAAAATACATTCCATTAGTATTTTTAAAATTTCTTATATTAGCTTTATAGCGAAAGAGATCTGAATCATAAATTCCCCTTGAATAAAAATCTTTCTTTCCATTAAGAACATCAAGGTAAGCCTGCTTTATCTCATTACATTTTTCATCTGATAATTCTATTTTTTCATTCTTATCAATAACTAAAGGATCATATTTAAAGGAATCTGTATCATTTTCCTGCTTTGACTGAATGTTCTGTAACTCACTATACATTTTTACACTATATCTCTTCGGAGGTGCTTCACACGGAGTAATATATGCATAAACAGACATAGTATCGATCACATCAGTGGAATATAATCTATGTCCAACTAATACCAATACTGTTATTATAAGACCAGCTAAAACTAATCTATATTTCATGCACAATTACTCCTTTCCAAAGAATTAATCTATTCTCTAAAGTACCTTTTAATTTGATAATTTCTCTCTCCACTCAGAAGATTTAAAATCATAAAATTCTACCGGATTTCCTTCATTTAAAATACTTTCATATGTAGCTGAATCTATCTCTTTATCCCCCTGCATATATTTTCCATCTTTAGCAGCAGCTACTTCTTCACTTATGGTTCTTTCACCTTCAAAATAATATTTATCTATTTCACTATAGTCAGCTCCAGCTGAAGCTAATGACTGACCATTATCTTTTGGCATCTGATAACCTCTGAAAGGAAGAAGATAACCGTAGACTTTTCCGTCATATAAATGGAATATGATATAGGCCCCTTCACTTGCTGATTTATTTTCATTATCAACTATGTTAAGACCTACAACAGGCTCTTTTGAACTGTCTCCATCAAAATCTACAAAGGCTATACTTGAAGGAACAAAAGTATTACCTCCATCTGCACTAAAATCAGCAAAGGTATTTTTTTTAGGAGCGGTCTCATTATAAGCATCATTACTTGAATAGAAAAAATCTTCTCCATTAAGAACATCCAGATATTTTTTATTTATATCCGTTACTGCTTCTGTATCTGTTTCAGTCTCTGCTTTCAAACTATTTTCATCGCTTGAAGATTTATAATATATATCAATATCTGTTTTCATTTTTTCTTCAGTTACTGCATTGCTTACGGTCTGTATTTTTTCAGTATTTGCTTCTACTTCTTTATTTATGCCACAACCTGATAGAAATGCTGCACATACCATAATTCCAGCCAGATATTTTATATTTTTCATAATAAGATCCTCCTTCTTAATTTTTTGATTTTTCTCTTTACAACAATAAATATGCCAAGTAAAATACCATGTTTCAAGTACCCTAAGCCATTCTTAAGTACATCTTAAGCTGTTCTTAAGAATGTTAACATACATTTTATTTTTGCCTGTGTGACATAACAATTTGTACATAATTTCGTCACTTTTCATTTGAATTTTACTAGTTTTTCTGTGAAATTTTGAACATATAAATACTAAACTGATGCTATAAAAACAAATATTATGCACTACTTTGACGGTTTGCCTAAACCTCTATGTTTAAAGCTTTGCAACCGATTGCGCTGTTGTGCATTTTTGCGTATTATTGACAATACCGGGAACGTTTTTAGTTAACTTTGCACGATTGACTCACATATAGTTGCGCTGTTATTCTTCTTGTAGGGTAATACTGCGATTATTATGCTATTTTATATAGTCATTGCATTAAAAAAAGGGAGAATTTACGATGGGTAATTTAATTAACTGCATTAATATGACTACATCTGATTCCAGTATTGTTAAAACACTTTCTGGTAAGGGAATTAATACAATTAGATATTATGTTGGTGAAACTACAAATGGTAATACATTTTCAATAGCTGATATGCTTCCTGTTGCAAAGGAAGCTGTTTCTCTTGGTCTCAACTGGATCATGCATATTGATATGAGAAATATCATTACATCAGACGGATCAGCTGTTCCTACAGAAGCTCGTATGTTTATCAGAGCTTCAGAAAGAAAAACTTTTGAATTTGTATTAAAGAATCTTCAGATGCTTAAGAGTGAAAATGCTCTTCCATCAATTGTTGAGATTGATTGTGAGATGAATGTGATCTTTCCTGAAGTTAAACTTGGATCAGAAGATGAAAAGCGTGTTCTTAATGCCGCAATAAATGGTGCCAAAGCCGAAAATCCAGATATGAAAGTTATGTTTTATCTTTCATCTGGTCTTGATAATGAAGCTTGTAAGAAACCTGTTAACCGTTTCTTTGTAGCCGGTGGCAGACCTTTTGAATACCTTTCAGTTGATTTTACAGGAAAAGGCCTTTCAGATTTATATACATTAAGTCAGAATATCAGTGATCTTTCAAGAAGATTCGAGAAAGATATCATAATCGTTGAAACATCAGATACTATCGACGATGAATTATCTGATGTATTAATTCAATCACTTGCAGCAGTCCCACTTGAGAGAGGACTCGGAGTTATATTCTCAGATAAGACTGTCTGCTAGGGATATGCAACAATATCATCCCTTATAAAGAAACTGCGGAAGGCGAGTAACCTTCCGCAGTTCTTTTTATTTATCATCTTTTTTCTTTTTATGTTTATCTTTTGATTTTTTCTTATTATGCTCTTTCTCAGCCTTTTTCTCTGACTTAGCCTCTTCTTCTTTGAGGAAATCAGCTACTGGAGCTTCCTTCTTTTTCTCAGGAAGCACTGGATCGATAAAGAGTGATTCATAATAATGGTAAAGAGCTTTATACTCCTCACTATAGCTGTCATTTGCATGTCCATGCATCTCATCAAAGTCTCTGTCACCACCCACACGCTTAATAACGTGAAGTGCAATATTTGAGCAGTGAGATGAAATACGTTCAAAGCAGTTGATAAGATCAAAAAGTGCAACACCACCCTGAATTGAGCAGGTTCCATTATTAAGTCTTTCAACATGGTGAGATTTAATTATCTCTTTTAATTTATCTACTGATTCAGATATCGGCTCAACTCTTATTGCAAGAGAAGCATCTTCATCAGAGAATGATTTAAACGTTGTCTTTAATACATAATCTACGGCACTGATTATTGTATTAACTTCCTTATGACCACTTGGTGAGAAATGGATTCCCTGCTCATTCTTATCTCTTGCTACATAAGCAATATTCATACAGTAATCACCAGTTCTCTCCAGATCACTTATGGAATTAAGTATCTCTGAAACAACTAATTTCTCATCCGATGAAAGTCTCTTTCTATCAATCTTAATGATATATGCTGTAAGAAGAGTCTCGCACCTGTCTATGAAATTCTCATTTTCTTCTAATTGAACAAATTTATTAGCATCATATTCATAGATAAGACTTGTAGCTGTCTTATAGTTCTCATAAATAGCATCCTTCATCTCTCCTATAAGTGTCTTACACTGTTCAAGAGCGATGGTAGGCGTATTGAGAAGTCTTTCATCAAGCTTCGCAAGTGCTGTATCCGTCTTTGATTCTTCTTCTCCACCAACAAGTTTTGCTGTAAACTGAGTAAATTTCTCAGTAAATGGAAGAAGGATAATACTTGTAAGGAAGTTAAATCCGAAATGAACATTTGCTATATCACCACGATTAACAACCTTTTCCATAAATGGAAGTCCTACTGTGTAATAAAGTCCATAAATAAGTAACAGAAAAATTACAGCACCAAAGATATTCATGAATATATATGAAATCTGTACTCTCTTTGCTTTCTTATTAGCACCGATACCTGCCATAACGATTGGCATACATTTACCAATATTCTGTCCTATGATGATAGGAATAGCTATACTAAATGTTACAGTTCCTGTGGCTGAAAGAGCCTGAAGGATACCTACTGATGCTGATGAACTCTGAATTATCGCTGTAATTACGACACCTATCAGAACACCCAGTATAGGATTTGAAAATGATACGAATAATTTCTGGAACTGTGTTGATTCTCTAAGTGGTTCAAACACTTCTTCCATTATCGTCATACCATAAAAAAGTATTCCAAGTCCAATAAGGATTCCTGCAATGTTCTTTGGTTTCTTCTTCTTAATGAAAAGAAGGATAAATGCACCGATAGCTACAAGCATTGGTGCAAATGATGATGGTTTTAAAAGCTGAAGAACAATGCTTCCTGAACCAAGATCACCTAATCGAAGGATCTGAGCTGTTACTGTACTACCGATGTTTGCACCGAATACAACAGGTACTGCCTGTATTACCTTCATGATGCCCGCATTAACGAAACCGATAAGCATTATGGTGGTAGCTGCAGAACTTTGTATTATAGCTGTTACAGCTGTACCAAGAGCCCAACCTTTAATACTTCCTACGCCTTTTTTCTTACTTGTTGTGAGTTTCTCGAGAATTTTCTCTAATTCACCGCCAGCCAGCTTTTCAAGCGACTGTCCCATAAGACTCATTCCATATAGGAAAAGTCCTACTCCTCCAAATAATTTGAGAATTGAAATAATGTCCATATTATTCTCCTTAAATTTTCCCTTTTTGACTATGCATTCATAGCCTTTACTCTAAAATAATTCTGCGTATTCCGTTATATTATATCAGTTAGTCTCTATGGTCTTCAATATTTTTTTATAAAGAATACATAGGAAAAACGTAAAAAAAATCCTCTGGTTTATAAAAAACCAGAGGACTAAGAATTACCATTATTTACTTATTTGTTATAAGCATTTTAAGAGCTTTACCAAGGCTTATTTTGTTGCCTTTGTAAAGGGACATCATCTTATATAATCTACCAGCTATTATTATAAGTACAACTGAAACTATGACCATAAGTCCCATACTAAGTGCCGCTTGAACAGTAGTTAATGCATTTGTTATTATTCCTGCAGGAAGCATAAGTGCTGCTATAGTTGGAACATAATAAAGCCATTCAACAACTCTTGTAGAATCTAAACCTCCGCAAAGGAATACTGCAAAGAAGCTGGCTACAAGAACCAGTACATATATAGATGCATTTGACTGAGCCTCTTCTCTTGTGGAAGAAATCGCTCCTCCAATGGCAGCTAATGCCATAAAGATAAGGAAGCCGGCTATAAGTCCCACTATTGCAATGATTATACTGATTGGTTTAAATACTCCAAGTCCTGAAAGGGCTTTGATAAGTACTATTGCAGGATTATAGGTTGTATCCATTATTTTACATACTATTTCAACTCCACCGAAAACTCCTCCAAGAAGGGCACCAACCCAAAGAAGTAACTGAAGGAGACCTGCACATGACGCACCTAAGAATTTTCCTAAAATAAGTGCTTCCGGCTTAACTGATACAAGCATTGTATCCATAAGCTTATTTGCTTTCTCAAGTACTACGTTCTGTGAAAGAGCTGCAGAATAAGAAAGTATAAGGAAATATAAAAGCATTACATTTGCATATGTAAGAACAACTCTTACTACTGGAAGATATCCCTTTACTGCATCATTTTCCCTTACTGTAAGTCCGTTCTCTTCAATCTTTTCTTCATTTGCTGCAGCTGCTTCTGCCTTTTCTTCGCTATAAGTCTTATCATTTGAATATCCTGTTGAAGTATAAACTGTTGAGTCATAATCAACACTAAGGCTTGAAAGCTTCTGAATATCGAGACCTAAAGCTGATAATGTAAAAATCTGTCCTGATTTATCAATCAGCTTAAGGAAATTTCTTGCTTTGTCCTTTTCTAATTCTGTTCCCTTTGGAAGAATTATATCAGCACAGAGATTTCCTTCTGAATCTTTGGTGATATTAAGGATAAAAATATCCTTTCTTCCTAATTTTTCAATTTCAGCTAAAGCCTGATCAACACTGCCAAAAGTCTTATACTTAATATCAGAATAATTCTCTTCTCCTAAATAATTAAGAAAACTAAAATCTGTATCTTTCGCATATTCATCTACTATATAAACAGTGTTAGTTCCACACGCTTCTATCTTTTCATTTGCCTCTTCTTTATTCTTATTTGATACAAAGAATATTAAACCAGGAGCAACAAGAAGTAGCAGCATTACTATTATTGTAAATACCCTATAGGAACGGCTTGATGTTGAGTTCTTAAATGTAAACTTAAAAACTTTTCCAAAATTCTTAAACATCCTAATTCCCCCTATTCTCTTGCCATCTTAATGACATCAATGAATTTTGCTTTCTTTGAATCATTAATGATAAGTTTTCTATAAGTCTTTGCACATATAAAGAATATAAGTACTAAAAGGATTATCTCTATTCCATAGGAAATCGCTCCCACTAACCAGCTTATCTTTCCTGTTGCAAGAAGCATTGCATTAGAGAAGAAACTTACAGGAGGAACCATAGCCATCACATTGTAAACTATATCCTTGTTCTGTATCATTCCAGGAAGCATTACTGAAAGCATATATCCTACCATTCCTATCATTATTACAGAACTTGCAGCAGACTGCTGATCCTCAGGCTGAACACATGTACTTCCCATAATACCGCTTAAGATGCCAAAGAACAGAATAGCTATTACCACAGAAAATACGATAAGTACTGTATACCCTGTTCCAAATTTAGTTAATACACCAAATTTAAATGCGTCTCCTTGGGCTTCAGTGTCATATCCCAGATTTTCCATTACTTTTGTAGCTATATTATTTCCAATGATACCTAAGATAAGTGTTACCATAATATATGTCAAAGTACCAAGTATCTTACCGAAAATAAGAGCCATAGGTCTTACTGACACAAGAAGTGTCTCAACTAATTTTGAAGTTTTTTCTTCATTTACAGAAGCTATGATATAGGATGCTGAAAATGTTGATACAAAGAATATTATGATAGAAAACTGAAGGATATATGATGTAAGACTAGAAGCTGATATAGCCCCTGATTCCTTTTCATCAAATTCTTCCTGTGAATATACTCTTCCTGTACTAACACCATTTTGAAGTGAAGCAGAAACATTTTCATCAATTCCCGCCTCAGCTATTCTTCCATTAGAAACTGTCTGCATAACTTCTTCAGCTATTTTTTCTGCTTCTAAAGATGAAACGACTGAATCATCTGAAATGATCACATTATAATTTTCTTTACGCATTCCATTTTCTGTATCTGCAGAAATGACTAAGATTATTCCATCCTTTGCTATTTCTTGTTTATCATCATCAGAAAATGTAATCTCTGCATCCTGATAATCCAGAAGTGCCATTACAATATCATCTTTTGAAAGGCCAGATCCTGCCTTATCAACAACTGTAATACTCTTTACTTTTAATTCATCAACAGATTTCTCTTTGATACCCTTTACCGTTTTTTGTCCCTGATTAGACATTATTATCATAAGTGGAGACATTATTGTCAGCATAAAAACAAACATGATCATAGAAATAAGATATGTCTTATTTTTAAATGTCTGAATAGCAGTAAATTTAAATACCTTAGAAATCCCCTTGAAACTGTAGATATTTTCTTTCTTATTTACTGCTTTCATTCCTGTCCCACCTCTTTTACAAATATCTCATGAAGTGTGAGTTCGCTGAGTTCAAATCTGATAACTGTTATACCAGCATCTATTACTGCCTTGAGTAAATCCTGAGCCTCTTTATCACCTGAAACCTTAATATGGTATTCGCCTTCTTTTTCTGTAATGACATTTGCATTTTTTTGCTTTAAGATGTGACTTACGTCTTCTTCAGTCTTAAGAAGAAGATTTACACGTCCATAAGATTTCTTTATCTCATTCAGATTACCCTGAACAACTGCTCTTGATCTGTTAAGGATTGTTATATTAGTACAGAATTCTTCAACGGCTTCCATCTGATGGCTTGACATGATGATATATTTGCCGGCCTTTATCTGTTCTCTTATTACATCCTTTAAGATATCTGTATTTACAGGGTCAAGACCTGAAAATGGCTCATCTAACACCAAGAGATCAGGGTCCGAAAGCATTCCGATAAGGAACTGAATCTTTTGCTGATTACCTTTAGAAAGCTGATCTGGACTAAGAGGTTTCTTCTTTTTCTTCTTAACCGGCCTGTTTGCACCAAGTCTAAGAGCTGACTTCTTTTTATCAGTAATTGATTCAAATGAAACCTGGTTCTCATCATCTCTTTCATCTTTAAATTCATCTGGATAAATATATTCAACTAATTTAAGCTTCTCTGCCCAATATCTGATTTTTTTGTTAAGATCATCTCCTGTGACTCCACGAAGTTCGCCAAAATATCTGATCTGATCTAATAATGTATATTTTGGATAAAGTCCTCTTTCTTCAGCAAGATAACCAATATTACAATTATCAAAATTGATAGGTTTATCATCCCAGAGAGCTTCTCCACAATCCTTATCAAGCATTCCCAGCATCATACGAATGGTTGTAGTCTTACCTGCACCATTTGTACCAAGAAGGGCATAAACTCCTGGTTCCTTCATTTCAAAAGAAAGGTCATCTACTACTGTCTTTGTGCCATACTTTTTAGTTAAATTTCTAACGACGATTCCCAAAATATCGTACCTCCTGTTTTATTTTGTTTTATGCTTCATAGTCTATGCAGACTCTCTGCTTTGTATTTGGGCGAACAACTCCGTCCGCTACCTTCACATGTTCAGGGTGAACTGCATATCCCTTAAGTGCTTCCTCACTTTCAAGCTCACTAAAAAGCATAAGATCTGCATTACTTGATTCAAGTTTATCAATCTGAACATTAACAAAAAGAAGTCCTGGTACTTTTCCTACCAAACCCTCAAGTCCTTCTTTAATCTCTACTTTTACCTTGTTTTTTTCTTCTTCTGAAAGCTCATCTTTAAGCTGCCAGAGAATAATATGTCTTACCATATTCCCTCCCTTATTTCTTCTTTACACATTTTTTCACATTTTTTTCAAAAATTGTCAGTCGACCCTGTTATTTTAACATAACAAAAAACAGTTTGCACTAATTTTCCCCACCAACTGTTAGAATAAGCCTGTCGAAAAGAGTATTTTTATTTTCAGTTTCCATAGTAAGAATCATCCAGAGCTTAATATAAACCGCAATCGGAGCAAGATCTTCAACTATTCTGACATTTAATGTTTTATACTCTTTTGTGCTTTCATATGATATTCCTTCTCTTGCTCCAGTGATAAAAACATCAATATTCTTATTTTTAAGTTTAAGAAGGAATTCTTTTAATCCTTCAGTTTCCATTGGAAGTGTACCTGAATGATATGTTCCAAGGATAACTGCTTTTATTTTTTCATCAACCGCAGGATATACCATTCCAGGATATGGCTCTATCCTAAGTATCATGTCTGATGTTTCCCCAAATCCATCAGCTGATAATACCTCTGCAGCATCTTCTTTTTCTTTATATGAATCATTTTTTATTATTTTCTTTCCATCATATATTCCATAGTATTTATCTTCCACGGAATACATATCCGCTGAGTAAGCATAAGAAGAAAGCATTCTGGATCCTCTGTTTATATATGTTATCTTATCCTTATTTTTATATGGCACAAATGTTCCTCTTATGGAATCATCTTTTCCTGCCTCTCTTATAAGAGCCACCGCTGCATCCATATTATATAATCCATTTGCTTCTTCATTTTCTATTGGTTTATCGGATGAAACTAAACAGACCGGTACTTTAGAAAGTCCTGTTACATAAGATAAAAGTGCACCAGAATACTGAAGTGTATCAGTTCCGTGAGTAACAATTATTCCATCATAATCTTTATCAAGATTATCCTTAACTGTCTTGGCAAGCACCTTCATATTGCTTCCCATGCTGTTTTCACTGAGAAGTGTGTATGGTTCTAATGTATCATATGAAAAGTCGATTCCAAATTTTTTCTCATAAGCTTTGATGATCTTATATGGCTTTCCTTTTTCAAGGGATATAAACTCATCTCCAGTGGTACTTCCAATAGTTCCACCTGTAAATATAAATAAAATCTTCATATTAAATGTTCCTTTGTTTTTTTCTTTTTATTATATCTTCATATTGATGATATTACACATAGAAAAAGGGTTTGGCAAAGCCAAACCCTATACTTCTTACCAATTAGCATCAAAAATCGTTATTACGACTTTTGGATCATCTTTGAATCTCTTCTGAACGTCAGCCAAAAGATCGTATAATTTTTTATTCATCTTTGGCATTAACAATGCCTCTTTCTTATTATCCGTCAGTATAATCTGGTCACCCTTTACGGATTCAACATATCTCATATATGCCCCCTCTTTAGCAACCGATATACCATATCTTCCGCCAAATCCAAACATGATGTCCTCCTTCTCCCCCGCAATCCAATCATTACTTACCTTTATGATATCACATTTGTGAACAAATTCCACTATTTTTTCATATGATTTTTCATATATTTTCTAATGGATTCCTATATCACGGCATCAATGCAGGGTACGTTCAAAATAGTATTTTAGATATCTGCCTTCCAAAGACCATGAAGGTTACAATATTCATATGCAGCAACAGCTTTTTCACCTTCAGCAAGAACAAATTCAGCAACAGGTTCTTCACCAGGCTTAAGATCTTTCTTCTGATATCCCTTATCAGTTTCTAAAATGATAAACTGAATAAAATGTTCAGGCATCATAGGATGTGCTACTTCGCCAACTGCAACTTTAACTTTTGCCCCATCAACTGTAACTTTAGGAACATGCTTTTCCATTGCAGCATCCACTGTATTAGGAACAACCTCTGTCATTGTTTCACCACAGCATTCAGGTGTGCATCCAGTTTTTGCTGTTAAAAATGTTATAAAGTTACCACACTTATTACATCTGTAAAATACCATATCTAACCCTCCAATTTATTATCTTATTCTTTAATTTTACTTGTTTTTTAGAAATTGTCTTCATGAATCTCAAAATAGCTCTGTGGGTGATTACATACTGGGCAAACATCTGGAGCCTTTGTTCCAACTACGATATGTCCACAGTTTCTGCATTCCCAAACTGAAACACCTGCTTTTTCAAATACAGCCTTCTCTTCAACATTTGAAAGAAGTTTTCTATATCTTTCCTCATGGCGTTTCTCAATCTCTGCTACTCCACGGAACTTTTCAGCAAGTTCTGGGAATCCTTCTTCTTCAGCATCCTTTGCCATCTGCACATACATATCTGTCCACTCGAAATTCTCTCCTTCTGCAGCAGCCTTTAAGTTAGCAGCTGTATCTCCAAGAAGTCCTAATTCCTTGAACCACATCTTTGCATGTTCTTTTTCATTATCTGCTGT
>DFFQ01000046.1 GCA_002371025.1 Lachnospiraceae bacterium UBA3772
CATATCAATTGGATAAAAGCAATAAGAAAACGTCGAATTGATAGAGCCATATGTCCTAGTTTTAGTAAAGATTTATACGACAATTTGCATCAGTATAGTAAGAATAAAATACATTGCAGCTGCGGCATGTGTAGATCAAAATCTAAAAACAAAGGTAAACATAGAAAAATTTCTAGAAATTATGCGCCGTCAATAAATTTAACAATGAAAGATTTGCGGCGCCAGCAATCTATGGATGATAGTGAATTTGATTATTATAATTTTTAATGCATAGGCACATACAGCAACAATTTATAACATTTTTAGAAAAATATATTTGCTTATTTATCAAAAAATGCAGTGCCTAGTTTAAATCAGAGCCAGCAATTACTGGCTCTTTTGTTATTAGGAGATAGATATGGAAAAATTAACTTTTAAAAAAATTTTTGGCCATTTACATACAATCATAATACATAGAAAATGGGTACGTCATTTTTGCAACTTGGCAGGGATCCATTGGCGCGGCATTAAGCATGATTTATCAAAATATTCTCCAATTGAATTTTTTGAATCGGCCCGCTATTGGACAGGCACAGGGTCACCAATAGTTGAAATAAAGAAAGCCAATGGCATATCTTATGCTTGGTTACATCATAAAGGTCATAACTCTCATCATTATGAGTATTGGATGGACAATTTTGACGATGGCGGAAGAGCGCGAATTATGCCACAAGATGATTTTGTTGAATTAGTATGCGATTATCTTGGCGCCGCACATGCCTATCAAGGAGATAATTTTACCTATGCCTCTGAATTAGCATGGTGGAAAAAAAGAAGACAAAAATGTGCAATGAATGAATTGAATAAAAGAATGCTAGACATTATTTTTACAACCTTCCATGATATGGAGATGCAGGATGAAACTTTTGGTATTTATGACGAAAAGAATGTCGATAAATTAATTAAAAGTGGTTTCATTCAACAAATTTATAATAAAGTTTCTTAATTTTTTCTTGACTAGGAATAGAAATTCTGTTATAATGAATTTAGAAAAGGGCACAAAATCCACAATTTTGTGGATTGGTTAAATACCTTATATATGGAGCAAACAAATGAATGTGAAAGAACAATTTGAAAAAATTATTAAAAAAGGAGTTTCTGTATCTTCAATCGCAAGAGCGATTGGTTGTCATCCATCTACTCTTTCTAAATGGTATCATGGGCATACAGAAATTTCTGAAAAACTATGTAATAAATT
Organism: Lachnospiraceae bacterium UBA3772; assembly: GCA_002371025.1. Lineage (GTDB taxonomy): Bacteria > Bacillota > Clostridia > Lachnospirales > Lachnospiraceae > Eubacterium_Q. The sequence continues at coordinate 1,238 of DFFQ01000046.1, forward strand.
AAAAGAGTATATCGAGGTGTTTAACAGTGAGTAAAGCAGTTGATTTAACAGGTAAACAATTCGGAGAATTAACTGTTCTATATAAAGATATAGAATATAGTGATAAAAAAGTTGCCGAAGGAAAACAACGTTATATTTATTGGAAATGCAAATGTAGCTGTGGAAAATATGTAGATGTTATTTCTAAAAATTTAATTAAAGGAAATACTCAAAGTTGTGGCCATCTTAGGTCTCAAAAAATTAAAGAGCATAATTTAATTAATAAAAAACAAGATTTAGTTGGTAAAAAATTTGGGAAACTTACAGCCATTCAACAAACAGATGAAAAAAGTTCTCGTGGTTATTATATGTGGCTATGTGAATGTGAATGTGGAAATAAAAATGTTTTAATCCCACGTAATGATCTTATATCTGGACATAGTAAAAGTTGTGGGTGTGGAAAACTACATATTAAAGATATTACTAATCAAAGATTCGGTAAACTAATAGCAATATCTAGGACAGATAAATCAACTAGTGGAGAAGGATATTATTGGACATGCGAATGTGATTGTGGAAATATAATAGAAGTTCCAGTTTCTAGTTTAACATCTGGAGAGACAAAAAGTTGCGGTTGTATAAGCATGTCCGCGGGAGAGGAAAGAGTAGAAAAAATATTAAAAGATAATAATATTCCATTTGAAAAACAAAAAACTTTTGATACTTGTCGTTCCCCTATAAATAATTATTTATTAAGATTTGATTTTTATGTAAATAATAATTTTATATTAGAATTTGACGGGCAGCAGCATTATTTTTCCACAAATAATTGGTGGAACACTCAGGAGCATTTGCAAAAAGTTAAATTTTATGATACTTATAAAAATCAATGGTGCAAGAATAATAATATAAAAATAAAAAGAATACCATATTGGGAATTAAATAATTTTACTTTTGAAGATATTATGTCAGATAAATATTTGATTTAAAATAAAAATTCTGTTATAATATATATAAAGAAAAGGAAAGGATTGTGAGAAGAATGCCTACCGCCAAGAGCTATGAAAATTGTGAAATTGTTTCCGATGTCTTCGAGCATGAAGGTAAAAAATGGGTTAATATTAAAAAGCTCTGCGACAGGTGTTCAGGCTCAGGGCACTATTCTTACAATCAACTCGATGGTACTATGTGCTATGGTTGCCGAGGTAAAGGATATAATATTCAATCAGTAAGATGGTATACTGAAAGCCAGCGTGCCGCCATGGATAAAGCCGCAGAAAAGCGCGCAGAGAAGCGAGCCGCCATTCAGGCTGAAAGAGCGGCCGCGCGCATCAATTCTCGTCATGCCTTTGGTTTCGATGAAGCAGGATATATCACTATTTATAAAGGTGATAGTAACGTATTGAAGACATGGCTGTACGATCATCGAAATGAGGAGACAGGCTATCTTGCCGCTCGTTTCAATATGATTTTCAAATGGTACACTCCTTCTAAAATGGAAGTCCCTACAAATCTCCCAGAAGGAATCACTCCTATTCGTCTGAATTGGGATGATGTAAAAATTAATGATATTGAAATGAAGCCCAATGAAGAAGTAACTAAGTATGTTGATTCTCTCCTTGAAGATCCTTCGGCTAGCGAATTCCAGGGTGAAATTGGAACATGGCTTGAGTTGCCGCTTACGGTTAAGAAACGTATTGATCTTGATGGACAGTACGGTACAAGTCATATGCATATTATGGAAGACGCTAATAAAAATGTATACGTTTGGACTACTGGTTCTAAGAGCCTGAATCCTGATGAAACGTATAATATGAAGGTAAAAGTTAAGGAACATAAAGAATATAAAAATGTAAAGCAGACAATCGTTTGGTATTGTAAGATTAAATAAGGAGAAAGAAAATGACGTTATGGTTTGAGAATAACAATGGTGAATGGCGCCCTATTGCTGAATGCGCCGAAAAAATGGACGCCATTATTGCAATTCATCAATTCATTGATAAGTGTAATGAGAATAAGCCGGAAGATGAAAAATTCATTTCTTATTATACAAGAATATTAGAATCAGATGATTTTATTCACTATGACGTTGGTTCTCATACTGAATTTTTTCATCTACAGATAGATTCTAATGCTAAAATTCCCAAGATATCTATGGAGGAATAATGGATATGTATCTAGCTTCTCAAGCACATAATATGTATGAAAATCGTTGGCGGCACAAGGAAGATAAATTTTATGCAAAAATGGTTAAACGTATTGCACGTAAAATGGATTTTAATGTGCGCTGTATGCATAATTCAATGATAATGGAAGTTGCAATTAAATATCAATTCCAGCGAGATATTCTGCAGTCCATTTGTGATGAATATATTCGTATTGGCTATGAGGCAATAGTACAGGATATTAAAGATAGCGACAGCGTGCGAGTAAAAATTTGCTGGTAAATATTTGATATTTTTTGGAAATTATAATATAATTATTATGTAAGAAAGAGAGAAAGGATGATTTAAATGGCATATTGCGGATATGTAGTAAAAGTTGAACATCTGCGTAAGCATACCAATGCGGATCGTCTGCAAATTGCTACCTTCTTCGGTAATGATACAATTGTAAGCCTGGATACTAAAGTCGGTGATATGGGAATTTATTTTCCTGTTGATGGTCAGCTGTCTGAACGCTTTTGCGCAGTAAATGATCTTGTACGCCGCAAGGATGAGAATGGTAAACAGGTTGGTGGATATCTCGATCCCGATAAGCGTAATATCAAGGCTTTGAAGCTTCGTGGTGAGAAGTCTGATGGACTTTATCTGCCTATTACTTGTATGGCTGACTTTTGCGCAATTTCTGATTTGAAGGTTAGAGACACCATTGACGTAGTTAATGGTGAACTGATCTGTCAGAAGTATATCCCTCGTGCTAGCGATCCTAGCAAGGCTCGTGGCGCACGAGTTGGTAAGAAGATGAAGAAGAACATCGCTCCTACTTTCTATGAGCATGTTGATACTGCTCAGTTGGCTTACAACCTTAATGCATTTAAGCCTGGCGATATTGTCCAACTGACCTTGAAGATGCATGGCACTTCTGGCCGCACTGGTTATCTTCCTCTGATTCATACTAAGCGCACTTGGTTTGATAAGCTTTTCCATCGTCCTGGTAAGGACTATAAGGAATATGGCTATATTACTGGTACTCGTCGGGTAGTGCTTGACGGTGCGCGCAAAGGTGGCTTTTATGAGTCTGATGACTTCCGCCATGCAATGGCCGCTAAGTTTGAAGGTAAACTTCATCGCGGTGAAGTTGTATATTACGAAATCGTTGGATTTCAGGGGCCTGGCGGCACTCCTATCATGAGTCAGGTTCAGAACTCTAAGGTAAAAGATTCTGAATTCACTAAGCAATATGGCGCAGTTACTACTTTCTCTTATGGTTGTGAACAGGATGGCGGCTATGTAGCTAAGAATATCTTGGATGAAGGCGTTGAATTTAATAAGGCACCTTGCTGTGAAGTATATGTCTATCGTATGACCATGGTCAATGAAGATGGTGATGTAGTAGAATATTCTCCTGCGCAAATTAAAGAACGTTGTGAGCAGATGGGCGTACATACTGTTATGGAATTTGAAACCT
>DFFQ01000182.1 GCA_002371025.1 Lachnospiraceae bacterium UBA3772
TGAAAATGGATTAAAACGTGATGTGATCCTTGCGGCTTCTCTTTACTGCTATAATGATCATGCTTTTAAAGAGTATTATGATCTTATAAATTGCTTTGCAAATCAGGTGATTTATGAACTTTCATATGAGCTTTCAAGAGAAGAGTTAGAAAACTTAACTCTTCCTGATGGAACCAAGAGCTATACTTCTTTTTATGGCAGAATGCCGCTTATGATTACAGCTCAGATGCTTACATATGATGAGATGCAGTTAACGGATGAGCTTAATAATCAATTTATAATCACCGGTAACAACCGCCTGGGTTATAATGTCATTCTTAATAAAGCTCCTCTTTGTCTTAACAGATATAGAGAGGATATAAATGATAAAGGAATGATATTTACCGTAGAATCATCACTTGATATGAAGAATATAATAGATAATCTTAAAAATAATGAAGATGTCCTTACTAAAGAAAGTATTACAACGGGACATTATAACAGAGTAGTTTTATAACATGAATTAGAGGTTTAAAATGAATCATATTATTGTTACTATAGCTAAATATTTAAATCTTCTTTTTGTAATCCTTTATACTTTGAAATGTTTTTCGTATTTTACGGCGAAGAATAAAAAGAAGAGAAACAGCAACTTAAATAAGCAGATATTTTATATATTTGCAATGCATTTTCTTTGCCATGTTTGTCTTTATATAAATACAGAGAAGATTTATATAATATATTATTATCTGATAGAAATATCCATTGCGATATTCTATATAGTACTTTTTCATTTTGCCTATAAACATGCGTCAAGACTTATAACTAATAATATTGTCTTTCTTATGCTTGTAGGTTATACAATGCTTACAAGGCTTAATACAAAACTTGCTGTAAAACAGTTTATCCTTGCTACAGCAGCATTAGTTATATGCAGCTTTATTCCTTTTATAATGGGAAAACTTAAAGAAATGGACAAGTGGTACTTGGCTTATGCCATTTCTGGAATAGTTTTTCTTTTGTCGGTATTTGCTCCGGGGCTTGGTTATTCAGCCTATGGTTCCAGAAACTGGATCCATATAGGTAGTCTTTCACTTCAGCCTATGGAATTTGTAAAAATCTTATTTATTCTTTTTGTTGCCAGTGCTTTGGTTAAAGCAGAAACAATGAAGGATATCATGATAAATGCAGGCGTTGCCGTGATATTCATGGGTATTCTTGCTATAGAAAAAGACTTTGGTGCAATAGCAATCTTTTTTATCACTTATGTTTTAATGATCTATCTTGCAACAGGACGTGTCATTTTTATGCTGGGTGGATTTTCCCTTGCTATAATCGCTGTGATACTGGGATATCTTATGTTTAAGAACAGCCTGTTTTCTCATATTATGGTTCGTGTTGAGGCTTGGAAAAATCCGTTTAAATTTTATGATACTGGCGGATATCAGGTATGTCAGTCTCTATTTGCTATAGGTACAGGAGGGTTTATCGGATCTGGCCTTGGAAATGGTCTTCCGACCACTATCCCTGTAGTTGAAAGTGACTTTATTTTTTCAGCAATATGCGAAGAGTTAGGACTTATCTTTGGACTTGCTCTTATACTTATTTATGTTTCTCAGTTCATTGCCATAGTTAATATTGCCATGAAATGTAAAAAGCCGTTTTATAAATATGTCACTTTTGGAATCGCTATAACTTATATTGTTCAGACCTTCCTTAATATCGGTGGTGTTATAAAATTTATTCCATCCACTGGTGTTACACTTCCACTTATCAGTTATGGTGTAAGTAGTGTGTTCAGTACGTTGATATTAATGAATATGGTTCAATATACATATATACTTGTTAGTAGAGAGGCAGAAGAAATTGAAAAAGAAAGAGAAGATATCATTAAAAGAGCAGCAGAACCAGTCGGGGACACTGAATCAGGAACTGCTGGAATTCGATAAGAAAATAGAAAGAAGAAATGAAAATAACAAAAGAAAGAATAAGCCTATTGTATTTATCACTTATATCACTGTGCTTGTTTTTCTCAGTATGTTCGGATATCTTATCTATTTTCAGATTTTAAAAGCAAAAGATATGGTTGGTAATTCCAGCAATGTAAGACTTGATAATATGTCAAAATACGTAACCCGTGGAGAAGTGAGAACTTCCGATGGGATAGTTATTGCTGAGACAAGGACTAATGATGAGGGAGAGGAAGAAAGATATTATCCTTATGGCTCACTTTTTTGTCATGCAGTGGGATACAATGATTATGATAAGGCAGGAATTGAATTAAGCCAGAATTTCAACCTTCTTACAACCAATGTAAATATAGTTGAAAGAGTAAAGAATGATCTTGCTGGAAATAAAAATCCTGGAGATAACGTGATAACTACATTAAATTATGATCTTCAGTCTGCTGCAAGAGATGCACTTTCAGATTGTAAAGGAGCAGTAGTTGCAATTGAGCCATCCACAGGAAAAATCCTTTGTATGTATTCGAATCCTTCATTTGATCCTAATGAAATAGATTCTGTCTGGGAATATGTTCAATCGGATGAAGGGAGAGACAGTACAGTTTTACTTAATAGAGTTACTCAGGGGTTATACGCTCCCGGATCAACATTTAAAGTTATTACTTCCCTTGAATATATGAGGGAAAATCCAAATGATTATAATAACTATTCTTATACCTGTGATAATACTGATTATTTTACAGGAGTTGAGATCAGCTGCCATGACGGATCAGTTCATGGAGAAGTGAATCTTAAGGACTCTTTAGCTTATTCCTGCAATACAAGTTTTGCTAATATTGGTTCTCAGCTTGATATTCAGAAGTTTAGAAATACATGTGATTCTTTATATTTTAACAAGAAGATTCCTTTTGATAATGTTTCAAAATCTTCATTTGTGCTTACTTCACTTACTGATAAGTCTGAAGTTCCACAGACTGCCATCGGTCAGGGAAATACCCTTGTTACACCACTTCATAATGCTCTTATTATGGCAACTATTGCCAATGGTGGTGTCATGATGAAACCAATGATTGTGGACAGGATTGAGAATGCTGACGGAGCTCTGGTTAAGAAATATAATTCTGAAGTGTGCGAAACTCTTATGACGGTTTCGGAGGCTGTTGAATTAAAGAATCTTATGTCAGGAGTTACAGAGTACGGAACTGCTTCCTGGAGATTTAGTGGTACTTCTATAGTTGGAAAAACAGGAACAGCGGAATATGACAGTGAAGGTCACTGTAATTCATGGTTTTCAGGCTTTGATACCGAAAATGATATTGTGGTATGCTGCATTGTTGAGGATTCGGGTTCCAGCGGTTTAACTGGAGTTGAAGTAGCTGGCAGGGTTTTTGACGCTTACAGCAAATAAGTTTTTACATATTTTCCTAAAATAATAAAAATTTACGGTTCTTTTGTTTGATTATATGTAACAGAATTGTTATACTTTTATTAGATGTTTGATAATGTATCACATGATGAGTTGTGATCATAAGAATAAGACACACCCAAATATGCAGGAGGGATTGCAATGATTGAAGCAACTAGCTGCGGTGGTGTGGTAATCTTCAGAGGTAAGATTCTTCTGCTTTATAAGAACTACAAGAACAGGAGCGATGGCTGGGTCCTTCCTAAGGGAACAGTTGAAAAAGATGAAGAATACAACGAGACCGCTTTAAGAGAAGTTGAAGAAGAGACTGGGGTGAAAGCTCAGATAATAAAATATGTCGGGAAGACTAATTACACATTCACTACATCGAAAGATGTTATAAATAAGCAGGTACACTGGTATCTTATGTCTTCTGACAGTTATTATAGCAAGCCTCAAAAAGAGGAGTTTTTCTGTGACTCTGGTTATTATAAATATCATGAAGCTTTTCATTTGCTGAAATTTCCAAATGAAAGGCACATTTTAGAAATTGCTTATGGCGAGTATCTGGCTCTTAAAAAAGCAAATCTATGGGACAGTAAGAAGTATTTTTAAAAATAAGAAGTATTTTTAATTAAAAAATATTTTAATCAGGAAGTCATATGAAAGATAAATTAAATAAGAAAAAGAAAAGCAGTGGAAAAGATGTGGTATTAAATATATTACTTATTATATTTCTTATCATTTTTATTTTTTCTGCTGTTTATTTATTCAGATACTACTATAAATCTTATAAAAATGAAAAGCACGTAGATTATCTACATGAACTTATAACTAAAAATGAAGAAAAGGAGAGTGATACAAAAGCAAGTCAGGGAGATGCTGATCTTTATATAACAACCTCAGATGGCAAGAGGATATTAAAAAAATATAAAGATATATATGAATTAAATAAAGATTTTATAGGATGGTTAAAGATACAGGGGACTGCTATAGATTATCCGGTTGTTTATACACCGGAAGATGAGCAGAAATATCTTAGACTCGACTTTGAAGAAAATTATCTAATTGCTGGAACATTGTTTTTATCAGCTAAGTCGGTACCTGAAATACCAGGAAATAATATGATCATTTATGGTCATAATATGAAGAATGGTACAATGTTTTCAGATGTTTTATCTTATAAAGATGAGAGTTTTTATAAGACTCATAAATATATAGATTTTGGCACTATATATTTTGAGAATAAATATGAAGTGGTTGCGGCATTTAAAATAAATGTAAATAATGACGGTTTTGATTATTACAATCACTCCGGCGTTCTCAGTGAAGAAGAATTTAATGATTATATTGAGAACTGCTCTAAATTATCGGAATATCAATTTGATTCTAAAGCGGAATATAATGATGAATTATTAACTCTTTCAACTTGTGATTCTTATGGATCTCATGAGGGAAATAGATTTGTTATAGTCGCTAAAAAGATTAAATAGAAGTGCCGGCAGTGGGACTTGAACCCACACGTGGTTACCCACAACAGATTTTGAGTCTGCATCGTCTGCCATTCCGACATGCCGGCGGAACGATATCAATATTACCATAGTTGAGAAGGAGTGTCAAAGGTTTATGGCAAAAGTTGGTTTTTTTGAAAAGAAAAAGATAGGCAAAGAGATAGAAGATATTATTCTCCTTATTGTACAGGATGTTGCTAATAATTATAAAGACAACGCAAAAGTCAATTTAAAAAAATTGTCTGAAACTGTAGAAAACTATAGGAGACAGGACAAGCTTCAGAATAAAGATTATGAAAGATATGTGAATATCATAAAAGAGTATGAAACAAAGCTTTCTAACTGGAAGAGAACATATTAAAATGCAGGAAACTGTTTTTCAAAAATATCCTTTGATGGTTGAATATGATTTTTTTCAGATATAAACTGAATACTAAAATCCTTTGCAGATGGCTACAATCTAATTATAGATTTGCCATCTGTTTTTAGTTTCAAAAAACCAAATTTGCCAAAAACCAATTTGAATTTGCCAAAACCAAAACCAACTTTGCCAAAACTAAAAATTCAATATTATTTGTGAATAAATAGATAAAATTTTTTCACATAAACTTAACTAATACAGGGTGGACAATCGGTTGCACAAATGCTATCATTATTATGTATGACAGAAATAAACGAACAAATGGAGGTTATCTGATGGAGAAGCTATATAAAGCAATTGATGATCTATTATCTTATGGACTTAATAAGGGACTTATCGATAAGGATGAGGTTATTTATTCAAGAAACCTGATCTTAGACCTTTTTAAGGAAGATGACTATGTAGAACAGTGTGAAGTTTGTGATAGAGAAGTTGACCTTGCAGACACCCTTCAGATTCTTCTTGATATTGCTGTAGAGAGAGGCTTAGTAGAAGACAGCGTTGTATATCGTGATCTCTTTGATGCACGTATCATGAACTGTATTGAGCCAAGACCATCACAGCTTATTTCAAAATTTAATGATCTTTACAAAGAATCACCTGAGAAAGCAACTGAATATTTTTATGATTTCAGTAGAAATACAAATTATATCCGTGTAGACAGAATCATAAAGGACATGAGATGGAAGGTACCATCTATTTATGGAGATATAGATATTTCTATTAATCTTTCTAAACCTGAGAAAGATCCTAAGGCAATTGCTGCTGCCAGAAATATGAAAAACAGTTCTTATCCAAAATGCCAGCTCTGCGTTGAAAATGTTGGCTATGCAGGAAGAGCTAATCATCCTGGAAGAACAAATCACAGGATCATTCCTATAAGAATTAATGATTCTGACTGGGGGTTCCAATATTCACCTTATGTTTATTATAACGAGCATTGTATTGTATTTAACCAGCAGCATATCCCTATGAAGATTGAGAGGGAAACATTTAAGAAGCTTTTTGATTTTGTAGAGCTTTTTCCTCATTATTTCCTTGGTTCTAATGCAGATCTTCCAATTGTTGGCGGATCAATCCTTTCCCATGATCATTATCAGGGTGGACATTATGAATTCGCTATGGCTAAGGCAGCAGTAGAAAAAGATTTTAAGATATCTGGTTATGAAGATGTAGACTGTGGAATTGTTAACTGGCCTTTATCAGTTATCCGTATCAGCTCTCTTAATCCTGACAGACTTATTGATCTTGCTACTTATATTCTCGATAAATGGAGAGGATATTCTGATGAAGAAGCATTTATATATGCTGAAACTGAAGGAGTTCCTCATAATACAATAACTCCTATTGCAAGAAAGAGAGGAGACAAGTTCGAACTTGATCTTGCTCTTAGAAATAATATAACAACAGAGGAATGTCCTCTTGGTGTTTATCACCCACATGCTGAGTATCATCACATAAAGAAAGAGAACATAGGGCTTATTGAAGTTATGGGTCTTGCTGTTCTTCCTGCAAGATTAAAGCAGGAGATCTTTGTTGAATTACGTGAAGCCATACTTAAGGGCACGGATTTAAGAAGTACAGAAACACTTAAGTCTCATGCTGAGTGGGCTGAAGATTTTATTAAGAATTATGATGAAATTAACGAAGAAAATATCGATAATATCCTTAAGGATGAGATTGGTAAAGTATTCGTTGGAGTTCTGGAAGATGCAGGTGTATTTAAGAGAACAGCTGAAGGAAAAGCAGCATTCCAGAGATTTATAGATGGATTATAAAATGAGCTTAAATAGCTCGGTTTAGTATCATTTTCCAGGAGGAATATTATGAAAGAGAAGTTACTTGAAAAATTTTATGAAGTATTTGGACGCGAAGGAGAAGAACCAGGTGTTTATTTTGCTCCAGGACGTGTAAATCTTATTGGTGAACATACTGATTATAACGGCGGACACGTATTCCCATGTGCTCTTACAATTGGTACATATGGTGTTGCCAGAAAGAGAAATGACAGTAAGCTTCGTTTCTATTCTCTTAATTTTGAGGATAAGGGAGTGATTGAATCTTCAATCATTGATCTTAAGCCTGAGAAGGAAGCTGATTGGACTAATTATCCAAAGGGTATCATCTGGACTTTTAATGAAAGAAATTACACAATCCCATATGGTTTTGATCTTTTACTTTTTGGAAACATCCCTAATGGATCAGGTCTTTCATCTTCTGCATCAGTAGAGGTACTTACAGGATTCATCCTTAGAGATTTTTATAAAGATAATAAGACATTTGATAATATCTCAAATGAAGAACTTGCTATTATCGGTCAGTTCTCAGAGAATAATTTCAATGGCGTAAACTGTGGTATCATGGATCAGTTCGCTATTGCAATGGGTAAGAAGGATAATGCCATCTTCCTTGATACAGCCACTCTTAAGTTTGAGTATGCTCCTGTTAAGCTTGAAGGAATGAAGCTTGTTATTGCTTGTTCAAATAAGAAGAGAGGACTTGCGGATTCAAAATATAATGAAAGAAGATCAGAATGTGAGACAGCTCTTAAAGAGTTACAGAATATAAATCCAAATCTTAATTCTCTTGGTGAACTTACAGAGGAAGAATTTGAAAAACTTAAGTCAGGTATTTCTGATCCTGTCAGAGTTAAGAGAGCTAAACACGCTGTTTATGAGAATCAGAGAACAGTTAAAGCTGTTGCAGCATTAAAAGAAAATGATATAATTGAGTTTGGCCGTCTTATGAACCAGAGCCATGAATCTCTTTCAAAGGATTATGAAGTTACAGGCGTTGAGCTTGATACTCTTGTTGAAGAAGCATGGAAGATAGATGGCGTTATAGGATCTCGTATGACAGGTGCAGGATTTGGTGGATGTACAGTAAGTATCGTTAAAGATGAAGCTGTTGATGCATTTATCAAGAATGTAGGAGATGCATATGAGAAGAAGATTGGATATGCAGCTGATTTCTATGTAGTTGAGATTGGTGATGGTCCAAAGAGAATAATCTTATAATATATAGTCTTTGACTAATGGAGGTATTTATTTATGAAAATTCTTGTAACAGGTGGTACAGGATATATCGGATCTCACGCTTGCGTTGAGCTTCTTAATGCAGGACATGAAGTAGTAGTTTTTGATAACCTTTATAATTCTAAAGAGGACGCCATCGATAGAATTAAGAAGATCACAGGAAAGGATCTTAAATTCTACAAAGCAGATATGCTTGACGTAGAATCAATGAGAGTTGTATTTGAAGAGAATAAGTTTGACTGTGTTATTCATTTTGCAGGGCTTAAGGCTGTTGGTGAATCAGTTGCAAAACCACTTCTTTATTATGAAAACAACATTTCAGGTACTATAAACCTTTGCAAATTAATGAATGAATATGGATGTAAGAGAATAGTTTTTTCTTCATCAGCTACTGTTTATGGTTCACCAAAGACAGTTCCTATTACAGAGGATTTTCCACTTTCAACAACAAATCCTTATGGTTCAACAAAGCTTATGCTTGAGAGAGTTCTTTCAGATCTCACTGTAGCTGATAAGGAATGGAGTGTTGTACTTCTTAGATACTTTAATCCAATCGGTGCTCATGAGAGCGGCCTTCTCGGAGAGGCTCCAAACGGAATTCCAAATAATCTTATGCCTTATATCATGCAGGTTGCAGTTGGTAACCTTCCAGAACTTGGCGTATTTGGTGATGACTATGATACACCAGATGGAACAGGTGTAAGAGATTAT
>DFFQ01000098.1 GCA_002371025.1 Lachnospiraceae bacterium UBA3772
AAATGCTTGGTCATTCAGATATATCAACAACTCAGATCTATCTTAGATCTAAGGAGAGACATTTAAAAGAAGTATATGAGAAGGCTCATCCAAGAGCCAGAGTATAGATTAGAGAGTTATGAGTGGGAAATGCCCTGTTACTATTGGTAACAGGGCATTTCTTTTATATTTCTATTACTTCAGGAAGAGTGGTGTAACTCTGTATCATAAGTGATGGATTTTCAATTTTTCTAACGATCATATCTGCAGCCTGAAGACCCATATCATAGACGTTTATATCTATTATTGTAGGAGTAGGATCGATGATGGTTGTATATGGATAAACGTCAAAAGTAAGGAAGAATAAGTCTTCAGGTACTCTAAGTTTAAGTTCCTGTATGGCTCTGGATGCTCCTACAGCAAGAGTATTATTCTCGCAGACGATGGCTTTAGGAGGATTTTCCATTGTAAGAAGTTTTTTGGCTGCTTCGTAACCTTCCTGCCAGGTAGAAGAAGTGTAGATAACATATTCTGAAGTAACACGATTTCTATGTTTAAGCATTATGGTCTTAAAGCCTTTTTCTCTTTCTTTTGATATGAAATCTGTCTTTTTTCCAGCAATAAAAGAAACAGGCATAACATTGTGATTCGAGAGATAATCAGCTGCATATTGTCCGGCCAGCATATGATTTGTATCTATCCAGCATAACCTGTTATCAAACTCGGGATGCCCTATAACAATATGAGGAAAATTGTTATTAATAATCAAATTTGCTATATCCTGATTGATAACCGATCCGTGTATTATAATCCCGTCTGCGCTTTTTCTTGCAATTATTTCTGAAACTGTTTCCTTAGGATGACTTTCATCTGAAATATCCATCATTGTCATTGAAAAGCCCTGTTTTGCCAGGTTTGAAAATGTACCACACATGATATCGAACATATGAGGATTTGTATAAGCTTCTCCTTTACCAAGAGAAGTAAGATAGATAATGTTTTTTGTTACACCTCTGGCAAAACTTACAGCTCTTGAGTTGGGTGTATAATTAAGCTCTTTGATAGCAAGATTTACTCTTTCTTTAGTAGTTTGGGAAATTGTTTTCCAATCATTTAATACTTTTGATACCGTTGAAACAGAAACCCCTGCACGTTCGGCTACATCTTTAATGGTTGTAGGCATAACTTTAACCTCCTTTAATTGCTGATATATATCAGCTGAAACAGATGAAATTTAATTTGTATGTGAAAATAATCATATTGTATGTATAATACCATATTTTACTTATCAAAAGTGCACAAAAGAAAGAAAATAGTGTAGCGGTTTCCTAATGAAAATAGCATAACAACCATGTTTTCCCTTGAAAATAAACCCTGGACATACAATAATTAACATGTAAGTACTACAAATGATAATAAATTAATACATAATTTGTAGTTATATGGAAACTATTTTCATAGTTAAAAAGGAGGATGTTATATGAAAAAGAAGGCTTTAGGTATACTGCTTAGCTCAGCCATGGCAGTAACAGCACTTGCAGGTTGTGGTGCAAAGGACGCAGATAAGAAAGGAGCTGAAGTTGCTAATAGCGGGAATAATGCAACCAGCACAACTGCTGATTCAAATAATGATGATGCAGTAGCAGCTCTTATCAGTTCAACAAAAGATCCAGTTAATCTTACACTCTGGTGCTCAGAGACAGAGGCTTATCAGAAGGTTATGGCTGAGATCGTAGAAGATTTTAAGAAGCAGTATCCTGATGTTACATTTAATATTACAATCGGTGCTGAGTCAGAAGCAAATTGTAAAGATGATGTTCTTTCAGACGTTGAAGCTGCAGCTGATCTTTTTGTTTTCCCTGATGATCAGTTAAGAGATCTTGTTAATGCAGGAGCTCTTCAGAGTATTGAAGCTACATATACTTACAATCCATCAGAGACTAATGCAGCATCAACAGTTGAAGCTGCTTCACAGGATGGTAAACTTTATGCATATCCACTTACAGCTTCAAATGGATATTTCCTTTTCTATAATAAGCAGTACTTAACAGAAGATGATGTTAAGAGCTGGGATTCACTTCTTGCAGCTGCTGAAAAGCAGGGTAAGACAGTAGGTATGGAAGTTTCAGGCGCATGGTACTTATACGGATTCTTTGCTGGTGCAGGCCTTGAGATGAAGCTTGGCGATGACGGAAAGAATATCTGTAACTGGAATTCAACAGATGGAAAGTACACAGGTGCTGACGTAGCAAAGGCTGTTACAGAAATCTGCAAGAACAAAGCTATGAAGAGCTGTGTAAATGAAGATGCTCAGGCATTTGCTCTTAATGGTGAAATGATCGCTGACGTAAATGGTACATGGGCAACTAACGCATTTATGGAGGCATATGGCGATAATTATGCTGCTACAAAGCTTCCTACATTTACTGTAAATGGTGATCAGGTTCAGATGGGTTCATTTGCTGGTTACAAGTTCCTTGGTGTAAATGCTTATTCTAAGAACCCAGGTTGGGCTATGCTCCTTGGTGAATTCATCACAAGTGAAGCAAGCCAGACAAAGATTGCTATTGCAACAGGTGAAGGCCCTTCAAATATCAAGGCTGCAGCATCTGAAGAGATTGCTTCTGCTCCAGCTCTTGCTGCTCTTGCTGCTCAGGCTGATTATGCTGATCTTCAGAGAGTTGGTGATAATTACTGGGCACCAGCTGCAACTCTTGGTCAGACTCTTGTTGAAGGCAGCTATACAGATGTTCAGAAATTACTTGATGATGCAGTAGCTGGTATCACACAGTAAAGTAGATTTAAATTTTCTCATTAATATTTCTGCCGGCAGAGATTTGTTTCTCTCTGTCGGCAGGCAATAAAAAAACGTTATTTTTTAAAGGGGAAAAAGTATGCCTGTTCAATTTGAAAAAAGAAAATTTATGGATTCATTTTTAAGAGGCGATATCTGGACAAAACTGTCATTTGTAATATTCGGAATGGGATACTTCGTCAGGGGACAGTATATAAAGGGTATTTTGCTTCAGCTTATCCAGATCCTGTTTTTTGTTTTTACTTTCGGTTTTTCGCTTAATTATATCGCCAAATTATCAACCCTCGGAACTGTACAAAGAGAAGAGGTGTTTGATCCAAAAACACTTACTAAAGTGGTTAATGATTATGACAATTCACTGTTGATCTTACTTTGTGGGATCATCGGTATATTATTTATAGCAGCTTATATCATCCTTGCCATAAGTAATGTTAAAGCAAATTATTTTCTTCAGCAGCTTAAGGAGAGTAATAAGCATATCAATTCATTTAGAGAAGATGTTAGAGAGCTTTTTAATCATAAGTTCCATAAGACCCTTCTTACTTTACCGGGACTTGGTATCATCCTTGTAAATGTTATCCCTATCATATTCCTTATCTGTATAGCATTTACCAATTATGACGGAGAGCATCAGCCTCCAACATACCTTTTTACCTGGGTTGGTTTATCAAATTTTAAGACATTATTTACAACTACATCTACTGTATCCTTTGGATATGTATTTGTAAGGGTACTTATCTGGACTCTGGTGTGGGCTTTGTTTTCAACTGCTACAACATTCTTTGGAGGAATCGTTCTGGCAAAATTTATTAATGATAGGAGAACTAAATTTCCTAAGTTCTGGAGAACATGTTTTGTTATAACAATAGCAATTCCTCAGTTTGTAACTCTTCTTCTTGTAGGTAAAATGTTCGGAGATTATGGTATTGTAAATGGTATCTGTAACCGCCTTGGTATAACGGAATTTCTTCAGAATATCGGACTTGTTGGAAAAGGACTTAGTTATATACCTTTCCTTTCCAAGCCAGGTTGGGCTTTCGTTTCAGTTATCCTTATCAATATCTGGGTTGGTGTTCCTTTCCAGATGATCCAAGCCACTGGTATCCTTATGAATATTCCGGGGGATCAACTTGAAAGTGCAAGGATTGATGGGGCTTCTGAAAGACAGATATTCTGGAAGATAACTATGCCATACATTTTCTTTATCACAGGCCCAAGCCTTATATCTTCATTTATTGCAAATATCAATAACTTTAATGTTATTTATCTGTTAACCAGCGATTATGTAACAACTAATATGAACTACGCAAATTCAAATGCAAAGGAAGTTGATCTTCTTATTACATGGCTGTTTACACTGACCAATGACTATTCCAATTATAAGATGGCTTCAGTTATCGGTATCTGTGTATTTATCATTTGCGCAGGTATTACGTTGTTTACCTTCTCAAAAATGGTGGCTGGAGCAAAAGAGGAGGCGTATCAGTAATGACGAAAAAAGTAATAAGACCAATAATCAGACATATAGTTTTAGCTTTTCTTGCCTTAGTATGGCTGATACCGATCATATGGCTTTTTGTAACATCTCTTTCAGGATATAAGGGAATTAATACAATGCATTTTTTCCCGACTGAATTTACACTTGATAACTTTAAACAGTTATTCTTCAGACCTGATACAGTTGCAAATTTTCCTGCATGGTTTAAGAATTCCATGATAATAGGTATTTTTACCTGTGCCATATCAACAAGCTTTGTTCTTATGGTTTCATATGCTTTTAGCTGTATGAGATTCCGTGGAAGAAAAGAGCTTATGAGCTTTTCTATCATTTTAGGTATGTTCCCAAGTGTTCTTTCAATGATAGCTATTTATTTCATTATGAAATTACTTGGACTTACCAACAGCAGGATGGGTCTTATCCTGGTATATTCTGCCGGTTCGGGATTGGGATATCTTATCTGTAAAGGATTCTTCGATACAATTCCTGTATCATTGAGGGAATCAGCAAAATTAGAAGGCGCTTCGGAATATAAGATCTTTACAAGGATCGTTATACCACTTTCAAAACCTATCATTGTTTATACAGTTATAAATTCCTTCCTTACACCTTGGATGGATTTCCTTATGGCCCGACTTATGATCAGATCTAAAAATCCTTGTGATTGGACAGTTTCTATGGGGCTTTTTAATCTGGTACAGAGGACTCTGGTAGGAGATTATTTTTCAGTATTCTGTGCAGGTGGCATAATCGTTGCGGTGCCAATTTCCGTACTCTTTATGTTAATGCAGAGATTCTATGTTGAAGGAATCACAGGTGGAGCAGTAAAAGGATAATTATGATAAAAGAAGCTATTTTGCATATGCCTTTATCCCAATATGCATATGCACTTAATGAAAATGAGTTAGTGATCCGTATCAGGACAGCTAAGGATGATATGGATTCAGTATATTTATATTTTGGTGACAGGGTGGCTTATGTTGAGCCAATCCCTGTAACTAAGGTGAAATTAGAGAAAACAGCAAGTGATGATCTCTTTGATTATTATGAAGCACATATAAAAACTTCATATACAAGGGTTTGCTATTATTTCCTTTTATCAGATGAAAATGAAAAATTATATTTTTATTCCAGAGGTTTTGAGGAAAAGATGGATGCCCATAGAACGGAGTATTTTCAATTTCCATTTATCAGAAGAGAAGAAGTGATAAATGAACCTGAGTGGGTTAAGGATAAAGTGATGTATCACATTTTTCCTGACAGTTTTGCCAGTGGTAAAAGAGAACTTAGAAATGAATCTATAAATACAGAAATGATTCAAAATAAGCTGGGTGGTACGCTTCGTGGTGTGATAGAAAATTTAGATTATATCAGTGATCTGGGTGCGGATCTAATATATCTTAATCCTATCTTTAAGGCAAACTCATATCATAAATATGATACCATTGATTATTTTGAGATAGATCCACTTCTTGGAACTAAGGATGATCTAAAAGAACTTGTGGAAAAACTTCACAGTAAAGGAATGAAGATCATTTTAGATGGAGTATTTAATCACTGCGGACCAGATTTCTTTGCATTTAAAGATGTGATAGAAAATCAGGAGAATTCCAAATATAAAGACTGGTTTTACTGCCTTAATTTTCCTATTGATTACTCGGATCCTCCAAATTATGAATGCTTTGCCTATGTAAAAGAAATGCCAAAGCTTAATACCAGTAATCCAGAGGTAAGAAAATTTATATGTGATGTAGGAAGATACTGGATCAGAGAATTTGATATTGATGGATGGCGACTGGATGTAGCTAATGAAGTTGATCATGATACATGGCGTGCTTTTAGAAAAGCTGTTAAAGAGGAAAAGAAAGATGCATTTCTTATAGCTGAAATCTGGGAAGATGCAGAGACCTGGCTTAAAGGAGATCAGTTCGATTCTGCCATGAATTATACATTTACATATCTTTGCAGAGATTTCTTTGCAAAAAATATGATAAGTGCAAGTGTTTTTGATGAAATGATCCAGAAATCACTTATGAGATATCCGTGGCCGGTAACTCTTTCTCAGATGAATTTCCTGGATTCTCATGATGTACCAAGATTTTTATATTACTGCGATAATGATATAAGAAAATTGGAACTTGCTACATTTTATCTATTAATGGCACCGGGTATTCCGTCTATATTCTATGGGGATGAAGGTTTTATAACAGGAAGTACGGAACCTGAATATAGAGCCGCGATGCCTTGGGACAACCTGAATCCAGATTTTAGTGATAAGTTAAGGTCCTGGATCAAAATTAGAAAAGATCATCCTGCTGTAAGGTATGGTGATTATAAATGTATCAGAACCGATGCAGAAGGACTCTATATATTTGCTAGAGAATGTAAAGAGGAAAGAGTTCTTATTCTGATCAATAATTCTGATAATGAAAAGATTGTTACTCTGTCAGAGAAGGAAAATAATGGTAAGGGTTGTACCATTAATATTCCATGCTATGGCGGATTAATAATATAATAATTTTCGTTCTTCTTACGTAACGCTCCTTTAGCCTTGGGAGCGTTTTTTTATAATTCATATATTTTTCAGATTTATGATTAAGTAATTTATTGTGGCTGATTAAAAGAAAATGTTATAATACTAGTAAAGTTTGGCGTTTTGTATTGGGAAAAGTTATATGGAGGAGCAATATGGCAGAAAAAAATGGGGAAATTGAAGAGATGCCTTTATGGAAAAAACAGCTTGAAGATCTCTTTCAGGCATTTTCTCTTATTGCAGATGATAAATATGTTTTCCTATCAGATATGGAGCATGATTATTCCATATGGTCTAGAAATGCTGTAGACACTTTTGATCTGCCGGGAACGCATATGATAAATGCGGGACTTGAATGGGAGAAGAAGATTCATCCTGATGACAGAGATACATATCATAAAAGTATTGAATTGATATTTAGTGGAGAAATGAATTCTCATGATATGCAGTACAGGGCTATGGAAAAAAATGGCCGATATGATATGTGTACATGTCGTGGCATTGTTATGAGAGATGATCATGGCAAACCTAAATATTTTGGCGGAAGTATAAAGAATCATACTTTGGAAAATAAGGTAGATCAGTTAACAGGTCTGATGAATAGAGCTGGCTTTTTTGAATTGCTTTCAGACCATATTAAAAATCATATTGAAGCGACAATCGTAATGTTTGGCCCTTCTAAGTTTTCCAGGGTAAATTCTCTTTATGGCTACGAAATAGGAAATAAGACTATATATCAGATGGCAAGAAAATTTGCTGATGAATTTGGGAATTTTGGAGATTATTTCAGGCTGGATGGAACCCAGTCGATTTTAATAAGTCATAGTATTAACATAGATCAATTAAAAGAAAAATATGAAAAACTTTCTTTATGGATGCAGGAAGGAATAGAGGTAGATGATTATAAAGTTCCTCTTCGATTAAATGGTGCATTTCTTAAGCTGGATCAGTTTAATGTGGATGATAATACCATATTCGTTTGCTTAAATACAGCTTTTCAAAAATCCAAACGTGAAGAAAATGGAGCTTTGGTTGATTTTAATGACCTGGCTAATGATAAATCTCAGGAAACAATTCAAAAGATAAATAAGATCCGTATTTCTATAATGGATAATTTTAAAGGTTTTGAAATGTTTTATCAGCCAATAGTGGATGCTAAAACTGAAAAGCTTATAGCGGCTGAAGCACTACTTAGATGGAGTAATGAAGAGTTTGGCTATGTACCTCCAGATGTATTTATGCCAGTGGTGGAACTGGATGCCAGATTCTATCTGTTAGGCCTATGGATCATTAAAAAATCCATATCTGACTGCAAGGAATTTGTAAAGAATAGAAAGGATTTTCTTCTTCATGTAAATATTGCTTATACTCAGCTTCAAAAGTCTTCTTTTGTGAGGGATGTTATAAAAGTTATTGAAGAAGTAGGTTATCCTCCGGAGAATCTTTGCCTTGAGCTTACTGAAAGATGCAGACTTATAGAAAAAAACAGACTTAAGAATATAGTTGCTCAGCTGAAAAGTTATGGTGTCAGATTTGCTCTGGATGATTTTGGCACAGGTTATTCTTCAGCAAATCTTATCAGAGACCTTGATCTTGATATTGTAAAGATAGACAGATCATTTATAAGAGATATTGAAACCAGTGACAAGGAGAACAGAGCCCTTAAATGTTTTGTTGAATATTCTGATATTTATGGAGCAGAAACATGTGTTGAAGGAATAGAAAATCAGTTAATGAGAGAAAAGGCTTTAGGGTGTTCTGCAGTTGCTTTACAGGGGTTTCATTATTCCAGACCGATACCATTTAATGAGTTCAAAGAATGGGCAGATAAAAGAATTTAACAGGATAAGGGTTTTGCCCCTTGTCCTGTTTTATTTTGCCTTGTTATATGTTATACTTAAGACTGTTTTTTTATGTTTTAAGCTTAGTAAATAAAGGAGAAATAACAATGGCAGGATCAACTTTTGGCACATTATTTAAGATTTCTACCTGGGGTGAATCCCATGGAGAAGGCATTGGTGTTGTAGTGGATGGATGTCCGGCTGGTATTCCTATTGATGAAGATTATATTCAGTCTTTCCTTGATAGAAGAAAGCCTGGTCAGTCCGAGTTTACTACTATGAGAAATGAAGCTGATAAAGTTAAGATCATGTCTGGTGTTTTTGAAGGAAAGACTACAGGAACTCCTATTTCTCTTCAGATATTAAACACATCCCAGATTTCAAAAGATTATAGTAATATTATGGATGTATATCGTCCTGGTCATGCTGATTTTGGTTTTGATTCTAAATTTGGCATTAGAGACTATCGAGGTGGTGGAAGATCCTCAGGAAGAGAAACTGCTGCAAGAGTAGCGGCTGGTGCTATAGCTATTAAGATGCTTTCATATTTAGGGGTGGAGTTTACTACTTATGTTAAATCTGTCGGAGAAATCGAGATCGATTACTCTAAATTCGATAAAGATGAGATTATGAGAAATAAGCTTTATATGCCTGATAAGGAAGCTGCAGAGAAAGCTGGCAGGTATCTTGAAAGCTTGATCGAATCAAAGGATTCATCAGGGGCAGTTGTTGAACTTAAATGTACAGGGCTTCCTGTTGGCCTTGGAGAACCGGTATTTGAAAAGCTGGATGCGAGACTTGCTGAAGCTATATTTTCCATTGGAGCTGTAAAAGGTTTTGAAATAGGAGATGGCTTTAAGGCTGCTGCTAGTAAAGGATCAGAAAATAATGATCCTTTTAGGATTAAAGATGGTAAAGTTGTAAAAGAAACAAACCATTCCGGTGGAATACTAGGTGGTATCAGCGATGGAGGAGATTTAGTACTTAGGGCTGCATTTAAACCTACACCTTCTATTTATCAAAAACAGCATACTGTTAATAATAAAGGGGAAGAAGTAGATATTGAGATCAAAGGACGTCACGATCCGATAGTTGCTCCCCGGGCGGTTGTAGTTGTAGAAGCTATGACTGCTTTAGTTATTGCTGATCTTTTATTACAAAATTGTACATCAAAGATGGATAATGTACTAAAAATTTATTCTTGCAATTAACAGTGTCTTCTGTTAATATATACAGAGCCTTTACTTAGCAGTTGGACGACTCCGACCGCTGCTCAGTGAATGGATTTAATCTAGTAACAAGGAGGAAAAACAAATGATTACAAAGGAAAAGAAGGCAGAGCTTGCTGCAAAGTTCGGCAAGGGAGCTAACGACACAGGTTGTCCTGAAGTTCAGATCGCTATTCTTACAGCAAGAAT
>DFFQ01000119.1 GCA_002371025.1 Lachnospiraceae bacterium UBA3772
GCCATAGCTGCTGAATGTGTCATACCTGAACATCCGATAGTCTCTACAAGAGCCTCCTGGATGATACCTTCCTTAACGTTGAGTGAAAGCTTACAGCAACCCTGCTGAGGTGCGCACCAGCCTATACCATGTGTATAGCCTGAAATATCCTTAACTTCCTTAGACTGTACCCACTTTGCTTCCTCTGGAATTGGAGCAGCACCATGATGTACGCCCTGAGTTACAGGACACATGTTTTTAACTTCTGATGAATAAGTCATTATTTAACTCCTTTCAATAGTTTTTCTACCAAAATGCTTTTTTGCATACAAAGTTATTATCGAATAAGAGGCCCAAGTTAGTCAAGACTACCTTGCCATAGTACAGCGAATTTTCACAGCAATTTTGATATATTTTATGTCATTTTTTAATGGTAAGTGTTCTGGTTGCATTTAAAACTGCAAGTATCATAACTCCTACATCTGCAAATATAGCTATCCACATATTGGCTATTCCAAGAGCTCCTAAGATAAGGCATATCACTTTTACTCCAATGGCAAATGCAATGTTCTGCCTTACTATGCTAAGAGTTTTTCTTGAGATTCTCATGGCAAGGGAAATCTTAGCTGGATCATCGTCCATAAGGACTATATCCGCTGCTTCAATTGCTGCATCCTGTCCCATACCTCCCATGGCAATTCCTATATCTGCTCTGGCAAGTACCGGTGCATCATTTATTCCATCACCGACAAATGCAAGCCTGTCACTTCTTTCTCCTTTAACAGCTTTCTTATCTAACTCTCCTATAAGTCTTTCAACATTTGAAACCTTATCCTGAGGAAGAAGTTCTGCCTTATAACTGCTAAGGCCGATCTCATCTGCAACCTTTTTTGCAGTAGCCTTAGAGTCTCCTGTAAGCATTACAGTTTTAATACCCTGTTCTCTTAAATCCTTTATTGCTTTAGAAGTATTATCCTTTATCTTATCGGATATCACTATACATCCCAAGTATTTGCTGCCTTCTGAAATATAGACCACAGTGCCTTCGTTATGTTCCTCTGAAACAAGAGCATTAGTTCTTTCCATAAGTTTTAAATTGCCTAAGTAAACTTTCTTGCCAGATACATTTGCAGCAACTCCATGTCCTGCTATATCTTCTATCTCGCATACCTTTGAGCGATCTATATCTCTTCCATAAGCTTTTTTAATTGATGCGCTTATTGGATGATTACTTGCACTTTCGGCATATGCTGCTAATTCTAAAAGTTCTTCTTTTGAAATGCCTTTCTCAGGATAGATGCCATTTACCTCAAATACGCCCTTTGTAAGAGTTCCTGTCTTATCAAAAACTATAGTCTTTGTATCAGCAAGGATTTCAAGATAATTTGAACCTTTAACCAGGATTCCATTTTTAGATGCACAGCCTATTCCTCCAAAGAAGCCAAGGGGAACTGATATTACAACTGCACATGGGCAGGATATTACAAGGAATGTAAGAGCTCTCATTAACCATACAGTCCAGCCTGCACTGCGTCCCATGATAAGTAATACTACCGGTGGAAGTATTGCCAGGGCTAAGGCCAGATAACAGACTATCGGTGTGTAATATTTTGCAAATTTTGAAATGAAATTCTCCGCCTTTGCTTTCTTAAGGCTTGAATTTTCCACCAGATCAAGAATCTTTGAAACTGTTGATTCTCCGAATTCTTTACTAGTACGCACTTTTATCATTCCGTCTAAAGCAATACAACCGCTGATAACTTCATTTCCAGTTTCAGCGTTTCTTGGAACTGATTCACCTGTAAGAGCTGAAGTATCTATCATTGATCTTCCTTCGATTATCTCCCCATCTATAGGAATTTTCTCTCCCGGATTTACTACTATGATACTTCCTATCTCAATATCATCCGGATCTTCCTCAGTGATAGTTCCGTCTTCATGATAAAGGTTTGCTGTATCAGGCCTTATATCCATAAGTTCTGCAATATTTTTCCTGCTTTTACCTACTGCTATACTCTGGAAAAGCTCTCCTATCTGATAGAAAAGCATTACTGCAACGCCTTCTAGAAACTCGCCGGTTCCGATAGCTCCAACTGTAGCAATGGCCATAAGGAAGTTCTCATCAAAGACTCTTCCATTTTTTATATTTTTTACTGCAGCCTTTAAAACATCATAACCCACAATAAAATATGGGATAAGAAACAGTGGCAGCTCTATCCATTTATTGATTTTAAACAGCCTGGTAAGGATGATAAGCCCTGTTACAAGTACAAGGCTTATTATTATCCTCCATAGATTTTTCTTTTGTTTAGCGGTCATTTCTATAAATAAATCTCCATATCTTCTTCTATCTTTTTAACATTAGCTCTTGCCTGCTTCATTACTTCATCAGGATCTACTCCCTCTTCAAATTCGACCTTACACTTAAGAGTCATAAATGAAAGTGCACAGTCTTTTACTCCTGCTGTATTTTTAATAGCTTCCTGCATTTCCTCTGCACATGCTGCACAATCAACTTCTACCTTATATGTTTTCTTCATAATATTTATCCTCGCTTTTCTTAGTTTTTCTTTTTGTTTTTCTTTTAAATAATTTTCCTTATTTTTGTAAAGTCTGGTATCTAATTACTCTTCCACATGTTCCATACCCATGCAAAGTATTGTCTTTACATGTTCATCATCCAGGGAATAATAGATACTCTTTCCTTCTCTTCTAAATTTAACCAGCTTTGCATCTTTAAGGATCCTTAACTGATGACTTATGGATGACTGACTGAGACCAAGAAGAGCCGACATATCATTTACACAAAGTTCTCCTTCAAATAATGAATAGAGAATCTTAATTCTGGTGGAATCTCCAAATATCCTGAACAATTCTGAAAGATCATACAGATATTCGTCGCAAGGCATGCATCTTTCATTGCAGATATTTGTTGGTGTTTCTATATTTTCAACTTTTTCATTATTATT
>DFFQ01000153.1 GCA_002371025.1 Lachnospiraceae bacterium UBA3772
CATCCACATGGTGATAGTTCAATTTATGAAGCTTTAGTAAAGCTTGCTCAGGAATGGAATACAAGATATCCACTTGTAGATGGACATGGTAACTTTGGTTCAATAGATGGTGATGGCGCAGCTGCCATGCGATATACAGAAGCTCGTCTTACAAAGATTTCTATGGAAATGCTTGCTGATATCAATAAAGATACAGTAGATTTCATACCAAACTTTGATGAGACAGAAAAAGAACCAA
The DNA here is from genome assembly GCA_002371025.1 of Lachnospiraceae bacterium UBA3772. Lineage (GTDB taxonomy): Bacteria > Bacillota > Clostridia > Lachnospirales > Lachnospiraceae > Eubacterium_Q. The sequence goes on from DFFQ01000153.1 coordinate 239, forward strand.
CTGTTCTTCCTTCAAGATATCCAAACCTTCTTGTAAATGGAGCTTCAGGTATTGCTGTAGGTATGGCAACTAATATACCTCCTCATAATTTAAAGGAAGTTACAGATGCAGCTGTAAAAATCATTGATAACAGAATCAATGAAGATAGAGAAACAGAAATTGATGAGATCCTTAGTATAGTTAAGGGTCCTGATTTCCCTACAGGTGCTGAGATTCTTGGTAAAGCAGGAATTGAGGAAGCATATCGTACAGGTAGAGGAAAGATAAGAGTAAGAGCCATTTCTGATATAGAGCCAATGGCAAATGGTAAGCAGAGAATTGTGATTACAGAGCTTCCATATATGGTAAATAAGGCTCTTCTTATCCAGAAGATTGCTGATCTTGTTAAGAATAAGAGAGTAGATGGTATTACAGATCTTCGCGATGAATCATCTCGTGAAGGCATGAGAGTTGTTATTGAACTTCGTCGTGATGCAAATGCAAATGTAATACTCAATAATCTCTATAAACATACACAGTTAGAAGACACATTTGGTGTTAATATGCTGGCTCTTGTTAAGGGACAGCCAAAAGTTCTTAATCTCCTTGATATGCTTAAGTATTACATTAAGCATCAGGAAGATGTTGTAACAAGAAGAACTAAATATGACCTTAATCAGGCAGAAAAGAGAGCTCATATATTAGAAGGATTGCTTATAGCTATCGATAATATTGATGAAGTTATAAAGATAATCAGAGGTTCTAAGAGTGTAGCTGATGCAAAGACTGCTTTAATGGAAAGATTCGGTCTTACAGATGTTCAGGCTCAGGCTATTGTAGACATGAGACTGAAGGCTCTTACAGGTCTCGAAAGAGAGAAGTTAGAGGCTGAATATAAGGAATTAATGGAAAAGATTGCAGAATTTAAAGCAATACTTGCTGATCCTAAGAAACTTCTTTCAGTTATCAGAGAAGAGATGCAGGTTATATCTCTTAAATATAGCGATGACAGAAGAACAAAGATTGGTGCAGCAGTTGGTGAGATTGCAGATGAAGATCTTATTAAGGTTGAAAATACTGTAATTGCCATGACACATCTTGGATATATCAAACGTATGACAGAGTCTAATTTCCATGCCCAGAATAGAGGCGGTAAGGGAATTAAGGGTATGCAGACTATAGAAGATGACTATATAGAAGATCTTCTTATGACTACAACTCTTCATTACATTATGTTCTTTACAAATAAGGGACGTGTATACAGACTTCGTACATATCAGATTCCAGAAGCTGGACGTACAGCGAGAGGCGTTGCTATTGTAAATCTCCTTCAGCTTGATGGTGATGAAAAAGTAACAGCAATCATCCCAATCAGAGAATACAGCGATAAGAAGTATCTTATCATGGTTACAAAGAATGGTATGATCAAAAAGACTGCTGAGACAGAATATGAGAATATCCGTAAGAATGGTATCATTGCCATGACTCTTAAGGATGATGATGAACTTATCGAAGTTAAGACAACTGATGACACAAGAGATATATTCATGGTATCAAAGCTTGGTATGTGCATCAGATTTAAGGATACAGATGTAAGAGGTACTGGACGTTCTTCAATGGGCGTTAGAGGTATGAATCTTTCAGCTGGTGATGAAGTAGTTGGAATGCAGATGAATACTCAGGGTAAATCACTTCTCATCGTATCTGAAAATGGTCTTGGTAAGAGAACAGATATTGAAGAATTTACAGTTCAGAAACGTGGTGGAAAGGGCGTTAAGTGCTATAAGATCACTGGAAAGACTGGAAATGTAATTGGTGTTAAATGTGTAAATGATGATCATGAGATTATGATGATCACAACTCAGGGTATCATTATCAGAATCAAGTGTGCTGATATTTCAACATACGGAAGAGTAGCATCAGGTGTAAAGCTTATCAATGTTGATGTTGCAAATGAAGTTGCAGTAGCAAGTATCGCTAAGGTAAGAGATGCTGTAACAGATGATAATGGAAATGAGATAAAAGAGGAGATGATGGAATCTTCTAATGAAAATGCAGAAGCCGATACAGAGGAAGATTCAGAAAAATAATCATTAGGTATTAATTTATCTTTGTCGGGGGTGGCAAAATGGATGGTTTTATGGAACACATTGATAATCTTACAGATACCAAAGGGCTTGAAGAATTTCTTCATATTGCTATTTACTGGGTAGCTGTAATTGTAATAATTATCTTTGTTTTCTACGTTTGCATTAAGGTTAATAACTTTGTACAAAGAAAACGTTCCGGTAAGAAGAAAAAAGATAGGGACGATTACTTGGCATAGTTTCTAAGGCACAGCAGATTTTATCTGTTGTGCCTTAAAGTTTATAATCAAGGAGTGCTATATGAGAGAATTAGATGCAGTTGTTGTGACAGAAGCTGTTAAAGAAATGTGTATTGAAGCAAATCTTAAACTTGCTCATGATATTGAGGAAAGAATAGAATATTCTGTAAATACAGAAAAATCAAGACTTGCAAAGAAGATACTTGGACAGCTGGTACTTAATATGCAAACCGCAAAAGAATGTCAGATTCCTATATGCCAGGATACCGGTATGGCCGTATTTTTTGTTAAAGTAGGTCAGGATCTTCATATAAATGGTAATCTTACCGATGCCATTAATGAAGGAGTAAGAAGAGGTTATTCTGAAGGTTATTTAAGAAAATCTGTTGTTGGAGATCCTATTCTTCGTGTAAATACTAAAGATAATACTCCTGCCATTATCCACTATGATATTGTTGATGGAGAAGATTTAGAAATACTTATAGCTCCAAAGGGTTTTGGAAGTGAGAATATGAGTAAGATATTCATGCTTAAGCCAGCGGATGGAATTGATGGTATCAAAGAAGCAGTAATAAATACAGTTAAAGAAGCTGGTCCAAATGCCTGTCCTCCATTTGTTGTGGGGGTTGGTATCGGTGGTGATTTTGAACTTGCTGCTAAACTTTCAAAGAAAGCACTTACAAGAAATCTTGATGAAAGATCATCATTAGAACATATAAAGAAATTGGAAGATGATCTTTTAAATGATATAAATAAGTCAGGTATTGGTCCTGCAGGACTTGGTGGAAGTACAACAGCTCTTGCAGTAAATATTGAAACTTATGCTACTCATATAGCAGGAATGCCTGTAGCAGTAAATATGTGTTGTCATGTTAATAGACATGTAAAACGTGTATTATAGGAGGAAAATAGAAATGGAAACAACATTACAGGTACCTGCAGATAATGAGGAATTAAAGAATCTTCGTTCAGGAGATTATGTGTATATAACCGGAACAATCTATACAGCCAGAGATGCTGCTCATAAGAGAATGTATGATAGTTTATTAAATGGAGAAAATATACCAATAGATCTTAATGGAACATTTATATATTATCTTGGTCCAACACCAGCAAGACCTGGAGAAGTAATTGGTTCAGCAGGGCCTACTACTTCAAGTCGTATGGATAAGTATACTCCACTTCTTTTAAATCAGGGATTAAAAGGAATGATAGGAAAAGGAAAAAGAAGTGAAAAGGTGATAGATTCAATCAAAGAAAATGGTGCTGTTTATTTTGCAGCAGTTGGCGGAGCTGGGGCACTTCTTTCTAAATGTATCAAATCATCAGAAGTTATTGCTTATGATGATTTAGGAACTGAAGCAATAAGAAAGCTTTATGTTGAAAATCTTCCTGTTATTGTTATAGTAGATAGTGAAGGAAATAATCTTTATGAATCTGCAGTAGAGGAATATAAGAATAGATATGGCAAAGAAGCGTAGACGTCGAAGAAGAAAAATAAGCAGACGTGAAAAAATATTTAATATAGTTTCATATTCATTAATGGCTGCGGTGGTTTTAGGTTATCTTGCATGGGCTTTTCTTACAAGAGGATCTATTACTATTAAAGGATCTATAGAGGATTATTTTAATGCAGTCAATGAGGAAAATGTAGAGAAGTATATAGAATGCTGCTATCCAAAAAAATGGGAGAAGAATTATACACCTGATTCAAATCAGGTAAGTCTTCATGGAATAGTAGAAGATGTATTTAAATATCAGTCAGGTGCAACATACAGCACCATTGAAATTAAGAATACAGAAAAATTAGAAAAGGTATTCGTTGACAGAATAAAGCGTGGAATAAAAGAAATCTATGGACTTGATCTAAATATCAGTCAGGTTTACAGAGTACGTTTTACTGTTAAAATGAGATATGAATACCAGGGAGATATCATTGAGAAAGAAACCGATGTACTTATAAGATACATTTATAAATACCATGAAAAATGGTACTATCTCGCAGATTCTCTGGTACTCGTTAAATTAAATCTCGATGAACAATAATTCTTAATTCTGATATATTTTTTTACCAATCATAAGCATTTCGGTGATTTCATCGAAATGCTTTTTTGTTATTTCTTCTCCAGGTGCAACTATAGGAATACCAGGTGGATATACATAAATATATCTATCTACTACCTTACCGATACAATCCTTAAGATAAAAAGCTCCATCAACAGTAGAAAGGAGAAGATCACTTCCAATTTCTTTTTTATTATAAGTATTTAAATGAGATAAGATTTCATCCATTTTTAAAAGGGATTCATATAAATAATCAAAATCATCTGAAGAATCCATTACACTGGATATTAGTGTTACATATCTGTCAGCACTCATTTCAACAACAATTTTAAATTCCTCAGAAAGGATATCAGATATCATTTCACCATTGATGGAATCTTCATCAGAAATAAGTACAAGTCTGGATCTGTCATAATCTTCATCAGGTGTAAATAAATGAAAATTTTTAAACTTATGAAGGGACATATTGAATCTAAAATCATCAATAAGATCATAATAAGATATAAATTTATCCCTGTTTTCATTACAAAAGAAAATACATTTTTCAATTACCTGCATAAAAATATATGAAGGTGATGTTGATTGAAAGACTGATAAATATCTGATGAGATAAGGTTTTAATTCTTCTTTTAACATAGATCCATTAGGTATATGGATTATTGCAGTCTGAGTAAGAGAAGGAAGAGTCTTATGAAGGCTCTGAATTACTATGTCACTTTCAGCATAGATGGCAGAACTTTCTCTTAACTTTTTTTCAGATAAAAATGGCAGGTGTGCACCATGAGCTTCATCAACAACAAGAGGAATATCATCTTTAATTTTAGAAATTCCTCTTATATCACTGAATACTCCTTCATATGTAGGAGATGTAAGTACTATAAATAAAGGAATCAGATTTTGATCCTTTGCTTCATTTAAGGCTTTAATAAAATCATCTTTAGTTACACCTTTGTATATTCCTGTATATTCATCTTTAGATGGATATATATATATTGGATCGATACTTAGAAGTGATAAAGCATTAAATACAGAGGTGTGGCAATTTCTAGCCACTAAAGCTGTATATTTATTATCCGGATATTTATCTTTAATATATGAAGATGCTGCATAAAGTGAAGAAAGAATCCCAGAAGTAGACCCATTAAAGAGATATCTTGTAAGAAAAGTCTTATAACAAAGAGAAGCTTCATGCTGAGATTTTAAGATCATTCCGTTCTCTGGATGATGATAATCATCAAGACCAGGGACTTCAGTGAAATCATATAAAAATAGCTCATCAAGATATGAGCCAAATACTTTTTTTCTTTTATGACCCGGCATATGCCATGGCTTATAATCATTTGAAAGGTAGCTTTTAATTGTTTCTTCTATATATTTTTTCATAATAAAACCTTTTTAAAATAAAATAAGGAACTAATCTGATATTTAATGAAAAGAATAGCACATAAAAAATAATGAGGCAAATATTTAATTGCATAATACAAGTTGTGACATATGTTATAAAAGTTTTTGTTAATAATTAATAATAGTAAATTATTATTATTTTATAATAAAATGCTATATTGGGATTTAAAATAATTATTCGTGGGAGGACGAAAAAATGAAAACATCAACAAGCAGTCCAAGATCGTCTGCAGTAACATTTTTTATAATAGCAGCTATTGCTATTGCTTTTGCAGGTGTGATACTTGCTAAGAATTCAAGACTTATACTTAAGAATGAGGCAGATGATTTATTAGAAGTTCTTGATGCGGGTGAAGAACCAAAAGACGGTAACTATTACAAATTAACTCTTTATTATCAGTTTGGTAATTATGCAGAGATGCAGCATAAGAGAAACGGTATTACAACTGGTAAGGATCAGTATTTTGTAGGTTTAATTGAAGATGGAACTGTTGTTTCATTTAAGGTTAAGGATAAGAATGTAATCAGTAAGTTTAAGAGCCTTGAAGATGCAACATATGACTATTTTGAAGGCAAAAAGGATTCTACTGAAGGTTATCAGATTGAACTTACAGGTAAGTGGTCAAAAATTGGTAATAGCAAGATCAAGTCATATTATAAGGATGCTATAGATCAGTTAGGTTTACCATCAACTTTTAAGGTAGATTATGTTAATTGTTTTGATGCTTCACAGAATAGAGGTTCACTTATTACATTAGTCGCTATTGTTGGAATAATAGGTATTGTATGTGCAATCCTTGGAGTTGCATCAATAGGTCAGGCTAGGTCATTAGAGAAGCAGAGAGCTGAAATTGATAATTTAACAAAGAATAATCAGAATCCATTCTTAGACAATACAATGAATAATGGATATACATCAAATGAAAATCCATTTATGGATCCATATGCATCAAATATAGAAAATGCGTCAAATACAGAAAATGAGTCTATAGATTTTTATTCATCAAATTCATCAAATACTGATAATGGTTATTACAACAATAATGATAATCAGTTTTAACTAGATTTTTAAAGCTCATTAATGAAAGTTAATTATTGTCATTTAAATATGACAAATAAATAAAAAAAGGGGACTCAACTATGTCAGACAACATTAAAGAAACGACAGCTTCTGCAGGGTGGAGAGAAAATAAGTGGATAAGAGGAGCTATTCCTGCACTTCTTCTTCATTGCAGTATTGGTACTGTTTATTGCTGGTCAATATTCAGTCAGGAAATTGCAGATGCAATTGGACATAACAATAGTTCTGTTCAGTGGGCATTTTCATTTGCTATTTTCTTCTTAGGAATGTCAGCTGCATTCCTTGGTAACTTTGTTGAGAAAGATATTCATAAGGCTTCACTTATTGGAACAATCTGTTTCTCACTTGGTATGCTTGGAACAGGATTCTTCATCAGCTATGGTATGAAGCATCAGGGAAGTAATTTAGCACTTTTTGGAATTTTCCTTTGCTATGGATTTATCATGGGTATTGGTCTTGGAACAGGTTATCTTTCACCTGTAAAGACACTTATGCTTTGGTTTAAGGACCGTAAGGGTCTTGCTACAGGACTTGCTGTTGCAGGTTTCGGTGCTGCTAAAGCTATTGCCAGCCCAATCATGGATAAGCTTGATAAGTCAGTAGGCGTTGATAAGATGTTTATGATCATGGCAGGAGTTTATTTTGTAATGATGTTTGTTGGTCATCTTCTTTTAAAGAAACCAGCTGGTTGGCATGAACCACAGAATAAGGAAGAAAAGAAGAGCATCATTTCAGTTATAAAGACAAGACCAATCGGTAATTATATCGGTATATGGTTAATGTTCTACATCAATATCACATGTGGTCTTGCTATCATTTCACAGGAGAAACCACTTGTAAAGTGTATCGGACTTTTTGCTTCAGCAGCAATGGTTTCAACAGTATCAGCTGTATTTAATGCAGGTGGACGTCTTGGTTTCTCAGCATGGGCTGATGGACTTAAGGATAGAAATACAATCTATAAGATAATCTTTGTTCTTTCAATTGCTTTTACAGCACTTGTTATTGTATCAAAGGGTATCAGTAACGGAGCAGGAAATCCATTACTTATAGCTCTTGTACTTGGTCTTATCTTTGTTGTTAATGCAGGATACGGTGGAGGATTCTCAAATGTTCCAACACTTCTTTCAGACCATTATGGTATGAGTAACATTTCAGCTATTCACGGTATTACACTTTCAGCATGGGCTTTCGCTGGACTTACAGGAAATCAGATGGCTACATTTATTGTTAACCATGTTGGTAAGTTTGAAACTATTATGGTAAATGGTAAGGAAGAATTAGTTAACCCAACAGGTTATCAGACAGTTCTTTATGTAACTCTTGGACTTTACATAGTTGCATTACTTCTTTCTGTTTTACTTGTAAAACCTTCAGAAAAAGCTCTTGAAGCTAAGAAGGAAAAATAATAAAAAGTTAGGATTATATTTTTTAAACTCTTATTTGATACTTTTTGTAGCAAATAAGAGTTTTTTTTATTATAATGGTAATGTGAAATTTGTTTCATAGTTCATTGTTGAGAGGAATAAAAAAATGGCAAAGGAAAAGATTGCTGAAGATCTTGAGGTATTAGAGGGACTTAAAAACGTTGATTTTGTTGAAAATCTTTACAAAGATCAGTTACAGGGGCTCAATCTTAAAATAGATAAAAAGAAAGAAAAGATGTATTCAAGCACATTGGTTGCAGCGATAATTACTGTGATCACCATCATTATGGGTGCAGAAAGTATTAAAAGTATGAGAATTCCTAATACGGGAACACAAAAGATATATGATTCAATACTCATTGTATTTACCGTAGGATTTTTATTGGTAGATATAGCCTTTGTATATAAAGCATTAAGAAATATATTTGATTTTATATATCAGGAAGGTAAACTTAATATATTAAAAACAAAACAGGGTGAATATACAGGTATTTATGCAGAAAAATATCATTGTGAAAGTAAAGTAAGGGAATTAAAAGATCTTAAAGCTAAAGTTGCTGAATATAGAACAGTAGATTATGTTTATAAAGCAGAATCAGTTAAATATGAAGAGATACGCCATGAAGATTTTCAACAGGCCGTTGATTCATATAAGATCATGATCTTATTTATAGAATTAATATCTATTGTTTTACTTGCTTTTATTTTTTCATATGTATTTTAAGTATAAGGAGAAAACGTATGAGGATTTATCTTGCATCGCCTTTTTTTAATGAAAAAGAATGTGAAGTATTAAGTAAGGCTGAAAATATTTTAAAAGAAAGAGGGTTTTCTTTATTTTCTCCAAGGGAACATGAGACCAGAGAGGGAAATGTAGGAAGTCCTGCCTGGAGTAAAGAAACATTTTCAAATGATAAAGCTGCAATTGACTGGTGTGAAGTTGTTGTAATGCTTTATTGGGGTAATTATAGTGATTCAGGGACAGCCTGGGAATGTGGATATGCTTATGCAACACATAAACCGGTTGTTGTAGTACAATTAGGAGAATCATCGAATCTGATGATTCATGAAGGAAGTCATACCAATCTTTATAGCTTAGAAGAGTTAAGAGACTATGATTTTGATATGATGCCAAGAGAAGGATATAAGGGAAAGATGTTCTAGAAACGTCTTTCCTTTTTATTTTATCTGGCATTTTAATATATATTAAAAAATATTATTAAAAGAAATAGAAAAAAGACCATCATATCTGATGGTCTTTTTTTAGAGGTAGCGATCGGATTTGAACCGATGATCAGGGTGTTGCAGACCCATGCCTTACCGCTTGGCTACGCCACCATATTAAATTGAATGATAGAAAGTCATCATTCGAGCTCCCCGAGTAGGGCTCGAACCTACAACAACTCGGTTAACAGCCGAGTGCTCTACCATTGAGCTATCGAGGAATATTAATTACTTTATCCTAAACAGCAAAATAAATTATAATTGGAAATCGCTATTATGTCAACACAAAGTCAACACAAAATCAATTTAGTTTTGATGTCTTAGATAAAACGGAGATGGAGGGATTTGAACCCTCGCGCCGATTGCTCGACC
>DFFQ01000147.1 GCA_002371025.1 Lachnospiraceae bacterium UBA3772
TTTGAAGAGACTGATCTTTATCTATAATCATCCAAGTAAAAAGAACGGCTAGGTTAAACGTTTATACAAATCCCTTGTTAATTAGTTTCCTATGTATTAAAATAACAATAAGTGTGCATTTTTAGATTTGGAGGAAGTAACAATGCAGGAAGAAAAAGTCTTACATGCTATAGAGTATTTTTGTAAGTCAGTAAAGATAATAGACTTTGGTGCTCTGTTTTCAGATGGATCAGAAGAATATTGTTCTCCATGCGAGCCGGCAGTAGGAGATGATCTTACTATCAGGTTCAGAACAGCAAAAGGAAATGTAGATTCGGTTTTCGTAACAGTAAATGATGACAGATTAGAAATGAAGGTTGGAGATACAGATGATCTTTTTGATTATTATGAGGTAAAGATTCCAAATGTTACAGAAAGACTTCGTTATTTCTTTGAGATAAAAGCGGGAAAGGTAACTATTTTCTATAACCGCATAGCACTTCAGAAAAATGTTAATCGTGATTATGATTTTGAAGTATTTCCTGGATTTAAGACACCTGACTGGGCTAAGGGTGCGATTATGTACCAGATCTATGTAGATAGATTCTGCAATGGTGATAAGACAAATGATGTTCTTACAAATGAATACTTCTACATCGACAGACCAACAAGACATGTTGAAAACTGGGATCAGTATCCTGAAAATATGGATGTAGGAAATCACTATGGTGGTGACCTTCAGGGTGTTATTGATAAACTTGATTACCTTAAAGACTTAGGCGTAGATGTACTCTATCTTAATCCTATATTTGTTTCACCTTCGAATCATAAATATGATGCTCAGGATTTTGATTATATAGATCCGCATTATGCAAAGATTGTTAAAGACGAGGGTGACCTTCTGCCGGAAGGAACATCTGATAATAGAAAAGCTACAAGATATGTGACTCGTGTTACAGATAAGGCCAATCTTGAAGCTTCAAATGAATTCTTTATCCATTTTGTTGAAGAAGTACATAAGAGAGGAATGAAAGTAATCCTTGACGGTGTATTCAATCATTGTGGTTCATTTAATAAATGGCTGGATAGAGAAAAGATCTATGATATGAGTGATGATTATGAGAAGGGTGCGTATGTATCCAAGGAATCTCCATATAATTCATTCTTTAAATTCCATGATGAAAATAAGTGGCCTGACAATAATTCATATGATGGCTGGTGGGGACATGACACACTTCCAAAGCTTAATTATGAAGGATCAGAAAAGCTTCATGATTACATTTTAAATATTGCCAGAAAATGGGTTTCTGCTCCTTATAATGTTGATGGATGGAGACTTGATGTGGCAGCGGATCTTGGACATTCAGAGGAATATAATCATAGATTCTGGAGGGAGTTCAGACAGGCAGTTAAAGAAGCAAATCCTAATGCTATCATTTTAGCGGAGCATTATGGAGATCCTAATTCATGGCTTAAAGGCGATCAGTGGGATACCATCATGAATTACGGTGCTTTCATGGAGCCTATTACCTGGTTTTTAACAGGACTCGAGAAGCACAGTGATGAATTCCGCGGAGACTGTCTCGGAAATCCGGATATGTTTATTGGTACATTAAGACATTACATGTCATTTTTCATGTATGGATCTCTTAATGTTGCCATGAATGAGCTTTCTAATCATGACCATTCAAGATTCCTTACAAGAACCAACAGACGCGTTGGAAGAACTAATACTCTTGGGCCACAGGCTGCAAATGAAAATGTAAGCAAGGCCATTATGAGAGAGGCAGTGCTTTTCCAGATGACATGGCCGGGAGCTCCAACAATTTATTATGGAGATGAAGCCGGTGTATGCGGATGGACTGATCCTGATTCAAGACGTACCTATCCTTGGGGACATGAAGATATGGAAATGATCCAGTTCCATAAGGATATGATAAAGATTCATAAGAAATATGATGCTATAATGCATGGCTCTGTTACTTTCCTGCATGGTGAAAACAGGTGTGTGGCTTATGCTCGTTTTACAAGAAAACAAGCAGTTGTCGGAATCATGAATGTGGATTATACTGATAAGGAATTAAAACTCCATGTAAGAAGACTTGGAGTAAAGAATAATCGCACTATGAAGAGAGTCATGATAACAAGTGAAGACGGTTATGATATTACAGAAGTACCATACATGGTACAGAACAATGTACTTACAGTTGTAGTTCCTAAAATGTCATCAGTGCTTTTTGTCACAGACCTGATATAATAGTGAGATGGTTCTTCATGACTCGAGTCATGAAGAACAAATAATCAGGAAGAGACAGAGAGGAGAAATGTTACATGCATATTAGGATATCATCAGAAAAGCTTATACCGGTGAGTTTTTTGCTGATAATAATAATTGGAACACTTCTTCTTATGCTTCCATTCTCAAGTGCAACTGGAGAATATACTAATATTACAACAGCCCTGTTCACATCAACAACTTCTGTTTGTGTGACAGGCCTTGTTGTGGTTGATACATTTTCACATTGGAGCGCCGTGGGGCAGGGAATCATCCTTGTGCTGGTGCAGATAGGAGGCCTCGGAGTGGTAACACTTGGGGCTTTTATCATGCTTATCGGTAAGAGGAAATTTTCCCTTGAAGATAGAATGATCCTTGAGGCGTCACTGAATGTGGAAAGAAGAAAAGGTCTGCTTTCATTTTTAATCAGAATCTTTAAGGGCACTTTGATAGTTGAAGCAGTAGGAGCAGTGCTATATGCCATCAAACTGGTTCCAATGCATGGCGTGAAGGGAATCTGGGAATCTGTATTCCAGTCTGTTTCTGCATTTTGTAATGCGGGTATGGATGTTATAGGACCTAACAGTATGATAGATTTTAGAGATTCCAATTATATGATGTTTATCACCATGACACTTATAGTTCTTGGAGGACTTGGGTTTGTAGTCTGGTTTGATGTGATAGATGGAGTGAAAAAGGGAATCAGAAATCGATTTTCCTTAAGAAGGATAATAAGAAATTTTTCGGAGCATACAAAACTGGTTTTTGTGTTAACTGTATCGCTGCTTTTATTGGGAACCATTATTATATTCGTAGCAGAGTATAATAATCCTGATACCATAGGTAATATGGGACTTGGCGGAAAACTTAGAAACAGTCTTTTCCAGTCGGTTACATTCAGAACAGCGGGATTTGCTTCGGTGGCCCAGGACAAACTTACAGAGTGTTCATGTCTTGCGGGATATGTTTTAATGTTTATAGGTGGTTCCCCAATTGGTACTGCGGGTGGCGTTAAGACAGTTACCATGTTCCTTATACTTATGAATACAAAATCATTTGTACTTAATAGAAATGAAAATGTTGTATTTAGAAGAAGGATTCCGGAAGCTCTTATGAGAAAAGCTGCGGCTATTATATTTGTAAGTTTCTTTGGAGTTGTATTTATGACATCGGCTCTTATATTTGCAGAACAAATCGGACTTACAGATGCATTATATGAAATAGTCAGTGCGCTGGGAACTGTAGGTCTTTCCAGAGGACTTACACCAAATCTGGATACCATAGGAAGACTTATTGTAATAGTATCCATGTTCCTTGGAAGAATAGGACCAATATCCATGGCTATCTTCTTCTCAAAGGGAAGTGATTCGGAAAATAAGATAAAACATGCAGAAGGTACATTTTATGTTGGATAAGCTGTACTGCTTTAAAGGAGAATAAAAAACTATGAAAAAATCTGTTGCAGTTCTGGGACTTGGAAATTACGGAAAAAGTCTTGCAGAAAAACTTTATGATATGGGGGCTGATGTCCTTGTTGTTGATAAGGATGAGGATCTTATAAAGGAATTCTCATCAAAATGTTCAGCTGCAATCTGCGCCGATCTTTGTAATGAGGAGGCGGTTGCTGCTCTTGGGTTAAAGAATATGGATGTGGTGATCACAGCGGTGGCAAAGAACCTTACAGCCAGCATTATTGCTGTAGCTGTGGCAAAGGAACAGGGAGTACCTCTTATCATTGCCAAGTCATCATCAAACCGTATGTCTTCCATACTTCTCAGAGTTGGAGCCAATAAGGTTATTGATCCGGAGGAAGAAGGCGGAGTTCGTTCAGCAAGAATCTTAATGTCTTCTTCATTCAAAGACTTTTTTGAAATAGATGACAATATGTATGTAGTTGAAATGGCTCCAAAGAAGGACTGGATAGGAAAAAGCCTTTTGGAACTTGGACTTCGTAAAACGTTAAATATCAACGTTATTGCCATAAAGAAAAAAGGTGGATTATGGCAGTTCTCAGATTCAAAGACAAAGTTTGAAGAGGATCATTCACTTCTGGTGGTTATGGAAAAGAAGGACGTAAAGAAAGTTAACTGATCCAATTTTGCGGACGTTATACTAGTGAAATAAAAATGAAAAATACGAACAAATGTTCTGAATAATATGGACTAAAGAAATAAGAAATGGTATACTTTATTAGTATACCATTTTTTATTTTTCCCCAATTGGTGGAATAGATTAAGATTTTTTGAGGAAATATACATGGATTTCGAACTTCATTCAGAATTTCAGCCTACTGGAGATCAGCCGGAGGCTATAAAAGAAATAGTGCAGGGTTTTAAATCAGGTCTTAAGAAACAGACTTTACTTGGTGTTACAGGTTCTGGTAAGACATTTACCATGGCTAATGTAATAAAGGAAATAAATAAACCTACCCTTATAATTTCACATAATAAGACTCTGGCGGCGCAGTTGTATGGCGAGATGAAGGAATTCTTTCCGGAAAATGCTGTAGAGTATTTTGTATCCTACTATGATTATTATCAGCCGGAAGCTTATGTTCCATCAACAGATACCTATATTGCAAAGGATTCGGCAGTAAATGATGAGATTGATAAACTGCGTCATTCTGCAACTGCGGCATTGATAGACAGAAAAGATGTAATAGTTGTGGCCTCTGTTTCCTGTATTTATGGAATAGGAAATCCGGATGATTATAAGCAGATGATGCTTTCTTTAAGGCCAGGAATGCAGATGGATAGGGATGAACTTATTGGTCGTCTTGTGGATATGCAGTATTCAAGAAATGAGATGGATTTTAAAAGAAGCACCTTCAGAGTTAAAGGAGATGTTTTAGATATCATTCCAGCCAATACCAATGAGGATGCCATAAGAATTGAATTCTTCGGTGATGAGATAGACAGGATTTCAGAATTTGATCCTCTTACTGGGGAACTAAAGAGAAATGTTAATTTCTCATGTATATTTCCGGCTTCGTTTTATGTTATTCCTCAGGATAAGATGGGAAAAGCCATTGAAGAGATAGAAACAGAATTAGAGGAAAGAGTTGCTTATTTTAAAGCTCATGATAAACTCCTTGAGGCTCAAAGGATAAAAGAAAGAACAGAATTTGATATTGAAATGTTAAGAGAAACGGGTTTTTGTTCAGGCATAGAGAACTACACAAGAATTCTTGCCGGCGGAAAGCCGGGGGAAGCTCCTGCTACTCTTATGGATTTTTTTGGAGATGATTATCTTATTATTGTTGATGAATCCCATATCACACTGCCCCAGGTAAGGGGAATGTTTGGTGGTAATAAGGCAAGAAAGCAGACTCTTATAGATTATGGATTCAGACTTCCTTCTGCTATGGATAACAGGCCTCTTAACTTTGAGGAATTTGAAGAGAGGATTGATAAAATCCTTTATGTATCGGCTACTCCTGCTCAATATGAGAAGGATACTGAAGAAAACAGAGCTGAACAGATCATAAGACCTACAGGACTTCTTGATCCACAGATTGAAGTTCGTCCTGTGGAAGGCCAGATTGATGACCTTTATTCAGAAATAAAGAAAGAGACAGAAGCAGGAAATAAAGTTCTTGTTACTACCCTTACCAAGAGAATGGCAGAAGAACTTACGGATTATCTCAGGGGGCTTGATATAAAGGTAAAGTATCTTCATTCAGATATTGATACCTTGGAAAGAATTGAGATTGTAAGAGATCTTCGAATGGGAGTGTTCGATGTACTGGTGGGAATTAATCTTCTTCGTGAAGGTATGGATATTCCTGAAATCACCCTTGTGGCTATTCTTGATGCTGATAAGGAGGGATTCCTTCGTAATGAGACTTCTCTGGTACAGACTATAGGAAGAGCGGCGAGAAATGTTGGAGGTCATGTTATCATGTATGCAGATACCGTGACGGATTCCATGAAAGCTGCCATAACTGAAACTGAAAGAAGGAGAGCAGTTCAGCAGCGGTATAATGAAGAACATGGTATAACTCCGCAGACTATCAAGAAGGCTGTAAGGGAGCTTATTTCCACAAGTGTTATAGATGAAAATGCAAAGGGAAGAGAAAGATATTCAAAGGATCCGGATACAATGAGTAAGAAGGATCTAAAGAAAGAGATAGAAAGACTCTCGAAGAAGATGAATCAGGCAGCGGTGGAACTTAATTTTGAATTTGCTGCCAGGTTAAGAGATGAGATAAAAGAACTTAAAGAAACGCTTAGAGATTTGGGTGATTGATATGAGTGATGTTAAATATATTACCGTTAAAGGGGCAAAAGAGCATAATCTTAAAAATGTGGATCTTCAGATTCCCCGTAATAAATTTATAGTTTTTACCGGACTTTCAGGATCAGGAAAGTCTTCCCTTGCTTTTGATACCATTTATGCAGAGGGGCAGAGAAGATATGTGGAATCTCTTTCATCCTACGCCAGAATGTTTTTAGGGCAGTCAGATAAGCCGGATGTTGAGAAGATAGACGGCCTTTCACCGGCTATATCCATTGATCAGAAATCAACAAACAGAAATCCTCGTTCTACAGTTGGTACTGTTACTGAGATTTATGATTATCTAAGACTTCTCTACGCCAGGGTTGGTATCCCTCATTGTCCAAAATGTGGCAAAGTAATTGAAAGACAGACTGTTGATCAGATGGTGGATAAGATCAAAGAATTGCCAGAGAGGACAAAGTTTCAGGTTCTTGCACCGGTTGTAAGGGGAAGAAAGGGCGAACATGAGAAGGTCATCAGCCTTGCAAAGAAGAATGGATTTGTAAGAGCGATAATCGATGGCGTTATGTATACCTTTGATGAAGAGATAAAGCTTGATAAGAATAAAAAGCATAATATAGACATTGTAATAGACAGACTTGCCATGAAGGATGATATTGATATAAGGCTTGCAGGCTCAATAGAGACTGCGCTTAAATTATCCGACGGTCTTGTAAAGATTGATGTTATTGATGGGGAGGCTATGCTGTTTTCTGATAGTTTTTCCTGTCCGGATTGTGGAATATCTATTGATGAGATAGAACCAAGAAGCTTCTCTTTTAATAATCCTTTTGGAGCCTGTCCTGTATGTACCGGTCTTGGTTTTAAGAGAGAATTTGATGCGGATCTTATGATACCGGATAAAAGTCTTTCAATTAATGAAGGGGCCATAGCTGTAATGGGCTGGGCTTCAAGTAATGATAAGAAGAGCTTTGGACATGCGGTTTTTGAAGCTCTTGCTGAAGCATATAATTTTTCTTTGGATACTCCATTTAAAGATCTTTCTGATGAAGCGAAAGATGTGATAATAAATGGTACTCACGGTAAGAATATAAGAATCCATTATAATTCGGACAGAGTTAAGAGAAGTACTTTCGTGCATCCATTTGAAGGTCTTGTTAAAAATGTGCATGACAGATATAGTATGACGAATTCGGAAAATATGAAGGCGGAATACGAAAGCTATATGACATATACTCCTTGCGAGGCCTGCCATGGTATGAGGCTTAAGCCGGAATCGCTGGCGGTTACGGTTGCCGGAAAAAACATTTTTGAAGTGACAGAGCTTCCTGTGGGAGAGTTGGAGGGCTTTATCAAGAGTCTGGATCTTGATGAAAGACAGAAGATGATCGGGGGGCAGATTGTAAATGAGATCCATGCAAGACTAAAATTTATGGTGGATGTAGGACTTAATTATCTCACTTTGAGCCGCGCTACTTCGACTCTTTCTGGTGGTGAAGCGCAGCGTATACGTCTTGCAACCCAGATTGGTTCGGGACTTGTGGGTGTAACTTATATTCTTGATGAACCGTCTATTGGATTACATCAAAGAGATAATGATAAGTTGATCGCTTCTCTTAAAAAGCTTCGTGATCAGGGCAATACACTTATTGTGGTTGAACATGATGAAGATACCATGAGAGAGGCTGACTTTATCGTAGACATAGGTCCTGGCGCAGGAGTAAATGGCGGCGAGGTTGTGGCTACAGGTAAGGCGGATGATATTGCAAAATGTAAAGAATCCGTTACAGGAAAGTATCTTTCTCATGAACTGGAAATTGAGGTTCCAAAGGAAAGAAGAGAGCCAAGAGGTTTCCTTAGCATAAAAGGTGCAAGAGAGAATAATCTTAAAAATGTTGATGTGGATATTCCTATTGGAGTATTTACCTGTGTAACAGGGGTATCTGGTTCAGGAAAGAGTTCTCTTATTAATGAGATATTAAAGAAAAGACTTCTTAGAGATCTTAACAGGGCTCGCATCAAACCAGGTAAGTGCGATGATATCTCAGGATATGATAATCTTGATAAGATAATCGATATTGATCAGTCTCCTATAGGTCGTACACCAAGATCAAATGCGGCTACATATACAGGTGTTTTTGATCATATCAGAGATCTGTTTGCTTCTTCAAGAGATGCAAAGACTATGGGGTATTCTAAGGGAAGATTCTCATTTAATGTATCTGGAGGAAGGTGTGAAGCTTGTAAAGGTGACGGAATAATAAAAATCGAGATGCATTTTCTGCCAGATATATATGTACCTTGTGAAGTGTGTCATGGTAAGAGATATAACAGAGAGACGCTGGAAGTGAAATATAAGGGGAAGAACATCTATGAAGTTCTTGATATGACTGTGGATGAAGCTGTGGAGTTTTTCTCTAGTGTGCCAAGTGTGCATAGAAAGGTTAAGACACTGCAGGAAGTTGGGCTTGGATATATCAAATTAGGACAGCCGGCTACTACATTTTCGGGTGGTGAAGCACAGCGTATCAAATTAGCTACGGAGCTTTCCAGAAGAAGCACCGGAAGAACCATATATGTTCTTGATGAACCTACAACAGGCCTTCATTTTGCAGATGTTCAGAAATTGCTTGATATATTGCAGAAACTTACGGAAGCAGGTAATACTGTAGTTGTTATCGAACATAATCTGGATGTGATAAAACAGGCGGATTATATAATCGATATGGGACCTGAAGGTGGCGTAGGAGGAGGAACTGTAGTTGCCACAGGAACTCCGGAAGAGGTTGCCAAGGTGAAAAAATCCTATACCGGTCAGTATCTTAAAAGATATCTTAAATAATTTGAATAAGTAATTAAAAAATCCTTTTTCGGAAGAGAAATGCCGGAAAAGGATTTTTTTATGCTGTTTTTTGTGACATATATGTGTATAAAGTGTGACTGAAAAAATCATAATTAACACAGGTTCATCACATGTGCTATGCAAGTGGTATATTAAATATGTTAGAAAATAAAGGTTTATATACATAATGCACAAAGTAATTTGAAAAAATTTGGACAGATGGTTGATTGAATATGACCGAGTCTGAGCGTATACTTTCAATATGATCATATATAAGGAGGTACTAGGGAATGATTTATACGGTTACTTTTAATCCTTCACTGGATTACATAGTTACTGTAGATGACTTTAAGCTTGGACTTACTAATCGTACAACCACTGAGCTTATGTTACCGGGGGGTAAAGGCATCAATGTTTCAATAGTATTATCAAATCTTGGGGTGAAGAATACTGCTTTTTATTTTTCAGCTGGTTTTATTGGTGAAGAAATCACAAGAAGAATTGAAGAAAGTGGTATCAATGCAGATTACATCCGGGTAGAGAAGGGGAATTCACGCATTAATCTCAAATTAAAGTCAATTGATGGCACTGAGATAAATGGTATGGGACCAGATATCACAGAAGATAATGTTGAAGAGTTGATGAAAAAACTTGATCAGGTAACAAGAGGGGACATCCTGGTTCTGGCAGGAAGCATTCCATCAACAATGCCTGATTCAATCTATAGCGACATCATGGAACGACTTGAAAACCGCGGAGTAAAGATAGTGGTTGACGCAACAAAAGACCTGCTGCTTAATGTACTGAAATTTAAGCCATTTCTTATTAAACCAAATAATCATGAACTTGGAGATATCTTTGGGGTGGAATTAAAAACCAGGGAAAGTGTAATTCCATATGCAAAGAAGCTTCAGGAAATGGGTGCTAAGAATGTGGTGGTTTCAATGGCAGGCGAGGGAGCTGTTCTCATCGGTTCAGATGGTTCAGTAGTGATGTCAGAGGCTCCTAAGGGAACACTGGTAAATGGTGTTGGTGCAGGTGACTCTATGGTGGCCGGGTTTATCGCTGGATGGCTTCAGGACGGAAAACTTGAGAGAGCATTTAAGATGGGACTTGCTGCTGGATCAGCAAGTGCATTTTCAGAATATCTCGCAACAAAAGAAGAAGTAATGAAGATATACAATTCGATAGCTTAGGCAGGAAAATAATAAGGAGGAAGAAATATGAGGATAACGGATCTTCTTGATAAGAGAAGTATTGAACTTAACGCGAGACCTGATACAAAGCAGGAAGCTTTGGATATGGCTGTTGAGCTTATGGGAAAAAGCGGTAAGTTAAAAGATAAGGAAGCATATAGAAAACTTGTATATGCAAGAGAAGAAGAAAGTACAACAGGTGTTGGTGAAGGAATTGCAATACCACACGGTAAAGGAAGTGCGGTTAAGGAACCAGGACTTGCTGCAATGGTGATCAAAAATGGAGTTGATTTCGAGGCGTTAGATGATGAGCCGGTTGATCTTCTCTTCCTCATTGCCGCACCTGATACTAAAGACAACGTTCATCTGGATGTCCTTTCAAAGCTTTCTATGATGCTTATGGATGAGGACTTCAGAAACAATCTTAAGAATGCATCAACAGTAGATGAATTTTTAAAGATAATTGATGAAGCAGATGAAGAAAGAAAAGATGTTGATGACAAGCTTGCTGCAAACAGCCTTTCAGAATCAGGAGTAAAGGTTGTTGCTGTAACATCTTGTCCTACGGGAATCGCACACACATATATGGCTGCTGAAGGGCTTGAAAAGGCTGCAAAGAAAGCTGGAGTAGCAATCAAGATCGAGACAAGAGGTTCATCAGGAGCTAAGAATGTACTTAGTGATGCGGATATAGAAGCTGCAGATTGTGTTATCGTTGCCGCCGATGCAAAAGTTCCTATGGGAAGATTTAAGGGAAAGAAACTTGTGCAGAGGAAAGTTGCAGACGGAATCAATAAGGCAGATGAACTTATAGAGATTGCTGTTTCAGGAAAAGCGCCTGTATATGAAGGTGGTGGAGAAACAGAAAGCAAAGATTCTAAAGAATCAAAGGGTGGAGCTCATTCGATCTATACATGGCTTATGGCTGGTGTATCACACATGCTTCCACTTGTAGTTGGTGGTGGTATTCTTGTGGCTCTTGCATTCTTAGTAGATACTATTGCAGGTTATGGTGCATCAGGAAGTGGTAATTTCGGATCTATCACACCACTGGCTGCCTTGCTTAAATATGTAGGTGGACTTGCTATGGGACTCATGGTTCCGGTACTTGCGGGATATATTGCTTATGCAATAGCAGACAGACCTGGTCTTGCAGTTGGTTTTGTTGGCGGACTCCTTGCTGCTAACGGAAATGCGGCTCTTTCGGGATTTTTATTTAGCGACGGATCAACAATCGCCCTTGATGGAAAAGCACTTGGAAGTTTCGGACAGTTCCTTGCAAAACTTGGTTTCCAGCATGACGGCGGTGGAGCAACAGTTTCAGGATTCCTTGGAGGTATCGTTGCAGGTTTCCTTGCTGGATTTATCGTTCTTGGATTACAGAAAATGTGTTCAAAGATGCCTGCAGCACTTGATGGTATCAAGCCAATGCTTATCTATCCGCTTGTTGGTATGTTCTGCATCGCAGTGCTTATGATCTTTATTTTTAACCCACTTATCGGATGGGTAAATACAGAACTTTCAGAAATGCTTACACAGCTTGGTAAGTCAAATGCGCTTTGGGCTTTAGGTCTTGTACTTGGAGCTATGATGGCTATCGATATGGGTGGTCCTATCAACAAGGCGGCTTACGTATTTGGTACAGGTATGTTGACACAGGCTGCCGGATCTTCAGATCCAAACTTCCAGAAGATCGCATATATCTCTATGGCAGCAGTTATGGTAGGTGGTATGTGTCCTCCAGTTGGTATTGCTCTTGCGAACCTTATATTCCCTAAGAAGTTTACAAAGGCTGAAAGAGGAACTACAATTACCAATTTCATCATGGGGGCATCATTTATAACAGAAGGTGCAATACCATTTGCAGCTGCTGATCCTGGACATGTAATTCCATGTACACTTGTTGGTTCAGGTGTTGCCGGATTACTTGTAGCAGTATTTGAGTGTACACTTATGGCACCTCATGGTGGACTCTTCGTAGTTGCTACAATCGGAAATCCACTTCTTTATCTTGTAGCATGGGCTGTAGGATCAGTGATTACAGCTATCATGCTTGGAATATTAAAGAAGAATGTTGAAGAGTAATAATGTGTTATCTTCTAAATTAATTTAATAAAGAAAGGAACTGATACTATGATTAGTTTTGAATATATTATTAAAGATGAGCATGGGATTCATGCAAGACCAGCTACAGAGCTTTTTAAGATGACAAAGAATTATGACTGCACCTTTACTGTTACAAAAGGCGAAAAGACTGTGCCTTTTAAGGGGGTAATGGGAGTAATGTCTCTTGGAGCTAAGCAGGGAGATGCTGTGACATTCTCTTTTGACGGTCCTGATGAGGCTGCCGCAAAGGAAGCCTTTGAAAAGTTCGTTTCAGAAAATTTATAAATTTTATTTTAGGGCTGGGTACATATATGATATGTACCTTCAGCCCTGTTTGTTTTATAATGAAAAGGCAAGATTTTGTCCGCCTTTCATTGTAAAGGGAAGGAGAATGACATGGAAATTTTTGCAGGAAAATCTGTCTTTGGAGGGATTGCCATAGGCAGGATTTCGATATATTCTAAAAATGAACAACAGGTAAAACGTATAAAGGTTACTGATGTTGAAGGAGAGATAAGCAGATATCATAAGGCAAAGGATGCGGCTATAGAGCAGCTTTCCAAACTTTATGACAAGGCGGTTAAAGAAGTTGGAGAAGCAAGTGCTGAAATCTTCGAAGCCCATCAGATGATGCTTGATGATGGCGATTATATAGATTCAGTAGAGAATATAATCCGCACTCAGGAAGTAAATGCAGAATATGCAGTTGCAATGACTGGAGATAATTTCTCAGAAATGTTTGCCAATATGGATGATGAATATTTCCGCGGAAGAGCCGCCGATGTAAAAGATATTTCTGAAAGAGTTGTTAAGATCCTTATGGGAGCTGAAAATGGCAAGATAGAATCTGATGAACCGGTAATTATCGTGGCTGATGATCTTGCTCCATCGGAAACAGTTCAGCTGGATAAAGATCTTATCTTATCTTTTGTAACAGTTCATGGATCAGCGAATTCCCATACAGCAATACTCGCAAAAACTATGAGTATTCCTGCTATCATCGGTGTTAATATTCCGTTGGATCCATCTATGGATAACAGAATGGCTATAGTTGATGGCTTTGAAGGAAAGATATATGTTGATCCGTCAGAAGAAGTATTAGCTGCGAAGAAGAAACTCTTTGCTGAAGAACAAGATAAGAAGCAGTTATTAGAACAGCTCAGGGGAAAAGAAAATATTACTCTTGATGGTCAGCGAATAAACCTTTATGCTAACATTGGAAATTCAAAAGATTTAGCGCTTGTTTTAAAAAATGATGCTAATGGTATCGGACTTTTCAGATCAGAATTTATCTATCTTGGTTCGGACCATTATCCAACAGAGTCTGAGCAGTTTGCTATTTATAAGCATGTGGCAGAGACTATGGCAGGTAAGAAAGTTATAATCAGAACACTTGATATTGGTGCGGATAAACAGGCGGATTATTTTGAATTACCTCATGAAGAAAATCCGGCTTTAGGACTTAGAGCTATTAGAATCTGTCTTACAAGACCGGAGATATTTAAGACACAGCTTAGAGCAATCCTTCGTGCCAGTGCTTTTGGTAAAATTTCTATTATGTATCCTATGATCATTTCAGTGGATGAAGTAAGAGAGATAAAGGCAATCATGGCTGAGGTTAAGGCGGAACTTGAAGCAGAAGGTGTTGCATATGATAAGAATATAGAAGAAGGCATAATGATAGAAACACCGGCGGCAGTAATGATGGCAGATGAACTGGCTAAAGAAGTTGATTTTTTCAGTATCGGCACAAACGACCTGACTCAGTATACACTGGCAATAGACCGTCAGAATCAGAGCCTTGAGAAATTCTATGATCCTCATCATCCTGCGATACTTAAGATGCTTAAGATGGTAGTAGATAGTGCTCATAAATACGGAAAATGGGCAGGTATCTGTGGAGAACTTGGCGCAGATACAGAACTTACAAAAGAATTTCTTGCTATGGGATTCGATGAACTTTCAGTATCCCCAGGCAGGATCCTTCCAATCAGAAAGATTGTTCTTGAAACAAATGTAGCTGAATATAAAAAGGAGAAAGGGATGCAGTAAATATGCTATCTGAAAAACGCAGAGGAGATATACTTAAATTAGTAGGACAGAAGAAAAGCGTTACAGTACAGGAGCTTAAGAATGCTCTTGATGCTTCTGAATCGACAATTAGAAGAGATATTACGTCCCTCAGCAAAGAAGGAAAACTTATTAAGGTATTTGGTGGAGCTATAGCTGTTGAAGGAGCACCGTCTTCAAAGGAACTAACTGTAGGTCAGAAGAAAGCCTTAAATAAAGAGGAAAAGCTTAGAATAGCCAGATATGCGGCTTCACTTATCAGACCTGGAGATTATGTTTATATTGATTCGGGTACAACAACAGGATATATGTTGGAATTCATCAAAGAGAAAGATGCAACATATGTTACAAATGCGGTAGCGCATGCCAAGACTCTTGCATTAAAGGGGCTTAAAGTTCTTTTGATCGGAGGAGAATTAAAAGAAACAACAGAAGCTATTGTAGGCGCAGACGCAATACTTCATATTCAAAAATACCATTTTTCAAAAGGATTCTTTGGAACAAATGGTATCAGTATCAAACTTGGATTTACAACACCGGATGTAAGAGAAGCTCTTATTAAGAGGGTTGCCATTCAGAATACGCAGCTGGGACAGAGGTATATTATGGCAGATGCTGAAAAATTCGGACAGGTAAGTTCGGTAACATTTGCAGATCTGGACGGAACAGTTACACTTACTGACAGACAGCCGGATGACGTATTTCTTAAAAAAATGGAAATTCGTGTTGTTTAATCACAAGCCTTGTAATATAATGGCTATGGTGTAACACGACTTTAGATGGTATTTCATTTATAGTTAAAAATAATACATATATATATTTACGGAGGTAAAATTAATGTTAGTATCAGCAGAGAAGATGCTTAAGGATGCCGTTGCAGGACATTATGCAGTAGCTCAGTTCAACATCAACAACCTTGAGTGGACAAAGTCAATCTTACTTGAGTGCCAGGAGCTTCAGGCACCAGTTATCCTTGGTGTTTCAGAAGGTGCTGGAAAGTACATGACAGGTTATAAGACAGTTGCAGCTATGGTTAAGGCTATGGTTGAGTCTCTTGGAATAACAGTTCCTGTAGCTCTTCACCTTGATCATGGTTCATATGAAGGAGCTAAGGCTTGCATCGAAGCTGGCTTCTCATCAATCATGTTTGATGGTTCTTCACTTCCAATCGAAGAGAACATCGAGAAGACAAAAGAGCTTATCGCTATCTGCAAGGAAAAGGGAATTTCTCTTGA
The DNA here is from genome assembly GCA_002371025.1 of Lachnospiraceae bacterium UBA3772. Lineage (GTDB taxonomy): Bacteria > Bacillota > Clostridia > Lachnospirales > Lachnospiraceae > Eubacterium_Q. Next base: position 15,943 of record DFFQ01000147.1, read on the forward strand.
AGCAGAAGTTGGTGGTATCGGCGGAGAAGAAGACGGCGTAGTTTCAACAGGTGAATGCGCTGATCCTCAGGAGTGTAAGGAAGTTAACGACCTTGGACCTACAATGCTTGCTTGCGGTATTGGTAACATCCATGGTAAGTATCCAGAGAACTGGGCTGGTCTTCAGTTCGACGTTCTTTCAAACATCAAGGCTGTTACAGGTGATACTCCACTCGTACTTCACGGTGGTTCAGGAATCCCTGATGAGCAGATCAAGAAAGCTATCGATATGGGTGTAGCTAAGGTTAATGTTAATACAGAGTGCCAGCTCGTATTCGCTGCAGCTACAAGAAAGTATATCGAAGAAGGCAAAGATCAGCAGGGTAAGGGTTACGATCCTCGTAAGCTTCTTGCACCTGGTGCTCAGGCTATCAGAGATGAAGTTAAGAACAGACTTGAGGTTTTCGGTTCAATCGGAAAAGCTAACTAGTTTTAAATTTTTGAATATGTATTTTTAGAAGGCGTGTATGACACGCCTTCTTTTTTTATTCATTTGTAGTATGTCTTATGGTATAATAAAATGATTATGTCTATCATGGGGTAACTGGATTCATAAGGCCCAAGATATAGATATATCATTAATATTGATAAGAGGAAAAAACGGTGGCAGAGAATCACGTCTTAATAGATGATATTTTGAAAAATCAATCTGAAAGAATGATGAACTTAAAGAAGTTCTATCCATTCTTTGCTCTTTATGAAACGTCATTTTCACAATATAAAGAGGGAAAATACCAGAGTCTGGATATGGGATATCTGACTCTTTCTTTGCTGCGCTTTTTTATAAATGAAAACAATTTTAATGAAAATGATGTAACTTATGAGATGGTGGAGAAATTCTTAAGGCAGGTCCTTAGAAGAGATTTTGGCTTAGAGGAATCTGAGACAGAAGAAGCAGAACTTATAAGATACATCTTTGATAAGATAAGAAATGATGGGCGCCCATTTACTTTTTCTTTCTTTGATCCGGAAGAAAAGAAGATGAAGACATCCTATGTAAAGCTTATAGAGAGCGCTATAAGAGATGAAAATGTAGTTTATCATATCACAGGAGATGGCATAGAATTTTTCCTTTCTACAAAGGAAGTAAAGGACGAAAGCCCGCTTACTACAGAACAGCTTCTTCTTGAAAAAATGATAAGGTCAGAGAATTTCCGTGGCGGTATTGATGTCATCAGAAGGATGAATATTGAAGTTACAAGGCTTAAGAAGAAGAG
>DFFQ01000057.1 GCA_002371025.1 Lachnospiraceae bacterium UBA3772
TATTAAACTTATTTATTTATTTTATCAAGTGCTGCCTGTGCTGTCTTGCAAGCCTCATCGAGAGCTTCTTTAGCAGGTACACCTTCAATTTCTACCTTATCTGCAGCTGTCTTAAGTGCATCATAGATTGCTCCACCTGTTGGATCTATTGGTGCAACTGTTGCATGCTGTGACTGAGCAAGTGGTACTAAGATTTCTGGATGTTCACTTGAATATGCCTTATAGCTTTCAGTATCCTTTGCTGATGAACGAACAGGAACATAACCTGTATTGATTGACCAGTTAGCCTGATTTTCAGGATTTGTAAAGAACTTCATGAAATCATAGGCACCAGCCTTCTCTTCATCTGAAGATGCATTAATTGATACAAGGTTCTTTGATTCTGCTGTAGGAGTAGCAACTGTGCCATCCTTCCATGCTGGCTGTTCCATGGCTGCAACAACTGAAAAATCAAGGTCAGCCTGGTCACCTGATGAACCTGTGTAACCACCGGCAACACCATTTACTGCATCATCCATTGTGCTGTACCAGTACTCCCAGCCTTCACCACCAGAATGAATAGCCATTGTCTTATCTGTATTGATCCATTTTCCAAATGAATCCCAAACCTCTACCCATTCAGGAGAGTTGATAAGCACTGTCTTTCCGTCATCACTTAAAAGCTTTGCGCCATTTGAAAGTGATACATCAACAAGGTTGTCTGGTCCCCACATTGGCTCCCATACATAAGTGCCGCCAGCAGCCTTAACCTTATCGTATGCATTGTTAAGATCATTCCATGTCTTAATATCTTCTTCCTTCACTCCAGCTTTTTCAAATAAAGCTCTGTTGTAATAGAAAACCTGAGTTGTTCCGTAAGCAGGTAATGCATAGTTCTTTCCATCTGCCATACCCTGCTCCATAAATACATTTATATAATCATCCTTATCAAACTCGCTGTCATTTGCGATTGTATCTGTAAGATCTGTTAATAATCCCTTTGTTGCAAGATTATATGTAGGTACTACTTCGATAAGAGCTACATCTGGAGCTACATTACCAGCAATTGAAGCCTGAAGCTTCTGATATGTCTCGTCATAGTCTGCCTGAACAACAGCCTTAACATAATACTTGTCCTGAGACTTGTTATAATCATCTACGATTCCCTGGATAACCTTAACTGCTGTTTTACCGCCAGCAAACCAGAATTCGATCTCAATCTTTCCGTCAGCAGTCTTTGTTGCTTCCCTCTTTGCTGATCCTGTGTTCACACTAGCCTTACAACCAGTAAGAGCGCCAAGTGTCATAGCACCAGCTAAAATGCCTGTTAAAATTCTCTTTCCTAACTTCATTTTTACCCTCTTTCTAGGACTTATGCCTATGTTTAAAAAAGTTTTCGATACAAGTGTCGCCAACACAAGTACCATATATTTATAAACGTCTTTTGACGAATATATCTGTTTATCCTTTTACTCCTGTGTCACCAGCAAGCCCCGAAATAAACCACTTCTGAGTGAAAGCAAAGAGTATTAAAAGTGGCAGTACGATAACTGTGCTTCCTGCCATAACAGCAGCCCAGTCGGTTCCATATGCTCCTCCTTCAAAGAAGAAATTTCTAAGTCCCTGAGCTACCTGATAGTATTTTTCATCTTTTGTAATAAGTGATGGCCACATGTAATTGTTGTAAAGACTTATAAAGCTTATAAGGAAAAATGCTACAAATGATGGCCTTGTCACTGGAAATACAATTTTCCAGAGAATCTTAAATTCACTTGCTCCATCAACCCTGGCAGCTTCGATAAGTTCTTTTGGAAATTGCAGAAATGCCTGTCTCAAAAGGAATATACCGAAGATACTTACACACTGGGAAATGATAAGTCCCTTAAAGCTGTTTAACATGTTGTATCTTGCCAAAAGAACAAATGCCGGAATATAGGTTGCACAGGATGGAAGCATATATGTTCCCATTACAATTCCGAAAAGCACATTTCTTCCCTTAAACTTAAAGAATACAAATGCATAGGCAAGCATCGCTCCAGTCACCATCTGGATAAAAACTGTAACTCCTGCGATAAAAAGGCTGTTGCCTACATACTTTAATAATGGTGACTCTGTTAAAACCTTTGTTATATTTTCAAAATGATACACCGATGGAAGTATGATATTTGCATTCATAGCTTCCTTGCTTGTCTTTAAGGCTCCCAGTATCATCCATATAAGTGGAAATACCATAATGAGACTTAAAATAAAAAGCACTATATGCTTAAAAACATTTGATATTTTCTTTTTCATTAATAATTCACCCACTTCTTTGATACTCTGAACTGAATAAGTGACAATGTAACTGTTATCAGAATAAGAACTATGGCTACGGCTGATGCAGCACCCATATTAAATTCTTCGAATCCCAACTGATAATAAAGGTAAGTGAGTGTTCTTGTACTTCCTGAAGGGCCGCCCTGAGTAAGTATCTGAATCTGGTCATAAGCCTTTAAAGAATCCACCATGGTAACAACCGATAGAAAAAAAGTAGTTGGTGATATACCTGGGAAAATGATATATCTAAATTTTTGAAGCTTGTTTGCACCGTCAAGAGACGCAGCTTCAAGTCGTTCCTGTGGTATTTTTTCTAATGCAGTTATATAAAAAATCATCGCATAGCCAATGCTCTTCCACACAGTAACGATAATAACAGACATCAGAGCGGAATCAGAGCTCTGAGTCCATTGAGATGCAGGAAGGTTAAGTAGTTTGAGGACTTGGTTTGCAAGTCCACCATTGGGTAAAAATATCCAGTTCCAAATAATGGAAATGGCTACTGTCGGTGTTATCCATGGTGAAAAAATAAGAAATTTATATACAGCACTTCCTCTGAATTTACTTCTCATAAGAAGCGCAAGTATAAGCCCAAACATAAGGATGGGGATAACTGTACCAACAGCAAACAATATAGTATGGGTCATTGCTTCCCAAAATCTCGAATCGGTAAATATATTCTGATAATTCTCTACTCCCACCAGATTATATTCTGGTGTCATATAATCCCAATCAGTAAAACTAAGCCAGCCTGTATTGATAATAGGATAGATCCAAAAGAGAACCATAGGTACCATAGCAGGTAATGTAAATAAAAGTATATTCCCTATATTCTTTAATTCTCTTCTCTTTATTCTCTTTTTTGCAGCGCGTCCTGCTACTCCATTATTACCCCTGTCTTCTTTGTAGATATTCTTATCTACATTCTGGGTACCAGCCAACTGACTCATACTTACCTCGTTCTTATATTGTATTTTCCCCCTCGTTCACGAACTTTTCTGCCCTTTCGCCGTATGAACACATATAAATTAACATTTAAATCACTTATTGTCAATGAAAAAAATAAAAAAAGATGTCCGGCTCTCACCGAACATCTTTTAAAACCTTTAATTCTATTGGATTAAATATCCTAAAGAATCAAATTTATACTCTTTTCCATCAATTTTTAAAGTCATATTTTTTGCATACCAGCCTGATGTATCTCCAAACCAGGTTCCTTTAGCATTCTTTCTCCATGAACCTTTAGCCTTATATGTCCAGGAGCCATTTCCTCCCAGCCAATAACCCTGGATCCATTCGTTGCTTGCCATATGACCATCACTATAAAAGTAATAATAAACGTCTTTTACCTTAACCCAGCCTGTAGCCATTGCTCCACCAGGTACGAAGTAATACCATTTACCATTTATAAGCTTCCATCCAAGCTGCATCTTTCCTGAGCCATCGAAATAGTACCATTTACCATTATCGATAAGCCATCCTGTCTTTAACTTACCGTTTAATACATAGTACCAGCTTCCATTAGACTGATGCCAGCCAGGAGTACTAAAAACGCTATCTTTCTTTGCTTCCTTTGAATAAAGATCCTTTATGTATCTTCCTGCATCAGATAGTTCTGAATCTGACCAATTGCAAGTAGATCTTGTTGAGCTCTTAAGCAGTGCCGAACTTTCATTTTTTCTTGAAAGGCTCCAGCAGAAATAACTTATCTTATTCTCATCTGAATTAAGAACAGACATCCATTTATCTGCCTGACTCTTGTTTATGCCATCATTTCCATTTGCCGCTGAAAGACCAAATTCTGAAACAACAACAGGAATGTTTTTATTTAAAGCATACTGAAGTTTTCCAGGAAGATCTCTTGTATGGCCTGATTCGTTACAGTAAAAATGAAGTGAATAAGCAATATTGGAATATCCTGTAATAGGATTATCTGCTACATCATTGCTGCCTGATTCCCAGGCATTTAAAGTCAACTGAGAATATCTTGGAGTACCAACTATGATGATATGATTACTGATCTTTCTTATCTCTCTTATGACATCTGTGGCATAGCTCTTAATGGTGCTCCACTGTATGGCAGATGGCTCATTACATATTTCAAATACCACATTATCATAATTCTTATATGTAGTAGCCATTTCCTTAAAGAATTCAATGGCTTCACTCTTATGATTGTTTGGATCCGAGTCAAGTATATGCCAATCAATGATCACATACATTCCAAGATTTGTAGCATATTTAACACCATTCATAACCTTGGTCTTAAGCGCAGATCTTTTAGATGAATTCGAATAACCATCCTGATCTACGTAAAGAGCAAGTCTTATTGCATTAGCTCCCCAGTCATCTCTTAAAGTCTTAAATGTAGCTTCTGTAACATAGGTTCCGCCTACGTCTCCATATGGATCTCCATCCCACTGAAGTCCATGAGTACTTATTCCTCTCATCTGGAATTTATTTCCATTGGAATCATAGATATTCTTTCCATTTATCTTAAGTGCACCATGAAGTGCTGCCGGCGAACCTGCAGGATAGCTAGGCTTAGGCAGAGTAGTTCCTGCCGCCTCAACCTTGAATGGAACATATGTAAGTAATGAAAGCATCATAATAAAGGTCAGTATAATGCTTCTAAATCTTTTTTTATTCATTTTGTTAAACCCCTAAACATTACGTGTGTGTTATTTTGAGCCCTTCATATCAAATACAGCAACGAAGGTTTTTAAAATGATCTTAAAATCAAGTATTATTGAGAAATTCCTAATGTAATCATTATCAAGCTTTACGACTTCTTCAAAATCAGTGATATCTGATCTTCCTGAACACTGCCACATTCCTGTAAGTCCAGGTTTCATGGCAAGACGACTCAGATGATGAGGGTCGTACTGCTTGAATTCATCAAGTGTTGGTGGTCTTGTTCCTACAAGAGACATATCTCCCTTAAGAATATTCCAGAACTGTGGAAATTCATCAATACTTGTCTTTCTAATAAATTTACCTATTGGCATGATTCTTGGATCATCTTCCATTTTGAACATAAGACCACTCATTTCATTATGAGCCATTAGTTCTTTCTTACGTTCTTCAGCATCCATATACATGGATCTGAATTTATACATCTTGAAGATTCGTCCATTCTTTCCTACTCTTTCCTGTCCAAAGAAAGCTGGTCCAGGAGACTGTTTCTTTATGATAGGAGCAAATATCAGATAAAGAATTCCTGTAAATATAAGGCCTATTATTGAAACAAATATATCAAATACTCGCTTAACAATAAGTTCACCTGTGCTGCCATTATCAATTCTTGTTGTAATGGTTGTATATTTACCAGTATTTTCAAGTGATACATTATCAAGGCTTGCAGACATTTCAAGATTAAGTGATATATGAGTTGTAATACCCATATTAAGGAACTGCTTTGATAATCTTGCGCTTTCTCCATGTTTTGCCAGAAGGAAAACTTCATTTACTTCGTTATCCTTCATGAAATCAAGAAGATCTCCTTCTATTACCGGAACCCCATCAACACTTGTAATAGGAGTATTGTCCGGATGATGCTCATCATTTAAGAGTAAGATACCAATGAAATCATAATATCCATTGTTATTCTTCTTTAATTCATCAAGATAATCTCTTATAGATCTTCTGTAAGTTGCTACAATAACGTGACTAACCTGTTTACCTTCTTTAAATCTTGTCCTGATAACTTTCTTCCAGATCACTCTTAAAATGTACATAAGGACAATATCAAACACGAAGAACAGCATTATAGTTGCTCTCGAATAATTATCTGTCTGTTTAACAATGAAAAGTGATAAAAGAAGTAAGCCTAATATCTCAACATTAAGGACAACGACTCTCTTCAGCTCATCAACTCTGTTTCGCTTGAGAATCTTACTGTGGATTGGCTGGAATAACATTATAATAAGATAAAGTGCTATGACACCCATTCCAATCTTCATGAAAAAAGTCATATACACATCATTTTTCTCACCTAAATATAAGATGATATATAATGCATATGCCGAAACCATACATACGATGATACTGATCAAGTCAAGGATGACAAAATCAATATGCTTTGATCTTACACTTTGATTATTCAAGTTAGTATTCCTCTCTAGAATAATAAAATAATTTTCTCTATTATAAGCATATTGATAAAAAATATCAAATCCAAAAAATCCCGCCCTTTTAATTCCTAGTAAACATAGCCTTTGGAATTAAACTTATAGACTTTTCCATCTATCTTTAAAGACTGATTCTTTGCATACCATCCACTGGTATCTCCATACCACTTTCCAGTTGCGTTAGTATGCCATGAAGCTTTATTCTTATATGTCCATTTTCCACCTTTGCTAAGCCAATATCCCTGTACCCATTCACTTTCTGCCATAGCCCCTGATGGATGCATATAATAATATATTCCGTTTAATTTTATCCAGCCGGTCTGCATAGCACCTGATCCACTAAAGTAATACCAGACATTATTCACCTTAAGCCAGCCCGTGGCCATGGCTCCGGATGATTTAAGATAATACCAGACATTATTTATCTTTTTCCAGCCTGTCTGCATAGCGCCTGAACCATTAAAATAATACCAGACATTATTTATCTTCTTCCATCCAGTAGCTTTTACATCATCTGTATAGTAATACCAGATTCCATTAACCTTTTCCCAGCCATTCTTTAAAATTATTGGTTCTGGTTCCGGCTCTGGTTCTGGCTCTGGCTCTGGTTCTGGCTCTGGCTCTGGTTCCGGCTCTGGTTCTGGTTCCGGTTCCGGCTGTGGCTCCGGCTCTTCTGGAGGTTCATAATTAGAAGTTGCAAGAATCAGTTCTGATGAATCATAATCCGAGAGCGTGTTATTATCATATATAAAGGTAATGGTATAACCAATCGAAAATGAATATCCATTAGAAATACTGCCTGTGGAATTACCCACAAGGAATAATTTATCAGGCGAACCTATGGTACCTGAATCACAATTGGTAACATCCACAAGATAATTCTTATTATCAAGAGTTACCAGATTCCACATATGCCCTCCGGCACCTGTTCCTCCTGACATATTTCCCGATACTAAGATGCAGGAAAATGATGAATCATTAAATGTACTCATATCGCAAAGATACTTAAATGCTTTTGAATATCCTTCACATACAACATTCGTTGAAGAATCATTATCAAATACATTTATAAGCTGCCATGGATTTCCATAACTTCTTGCGCCGGAAGCACTTGCACTGTCATAGCTTACCAGCTGGCAAATGGTATTTTTATAAGCTGCTAATTTTTCATAATCTGATTTTGAAGAGTTTTGATCTACAATATTTTTTGCATTACTAACTGCGGCAGATACAGCCTGAATCTTAGACATATCAAATTTTAAGATATTATAACTTCCATTTTCTTTTGCTGCATAATCTGTTGATATTTTAAGCTTCACTGTTATCTCCGAAGAAGTTGGATAAATATAACCATTTGAATATCCTGTTCCCGTCAGCATCCAGCTATATCCAGCTGTTTTATCAAACCAGAATAAAGAATATGGCTTATAGTTAAGAAGTGTTTTTACAACCTTTGAAACGTCAAGATCACCATAAAGTTTCTGATTTAATATACTTGAAGCCTGTGAATTAATACTTCCATTAACAATAAGATCAACGCCAATCTCTTCTTTAGAATAGTATGTCTTTGTAATGCCTAACTCAGAAAATGAAATTTTGAATTCTGATGAAGAAAGCTGTCCCGCTGCAGCCGCCTCAATTTTTTTATCTAATGCATCAAATAACTTCTTATTAATTCCTGTAAGATTTTTTCTTGTGATTCCCGAAGTAGCCGCAGCATTCATTGGCTCATAGCAAGCCTGCTCCATATATGCTTCTACAGAAAATTCCTCTTCCGGAATATCCACTGAAATATCATTTACTTCTTCAGAAATAGCATCTACAGTAATAACCTCCTCTGTATTGCCATCACTTTGCTCTATTCCTCTATCCGGCTCTGCTGCTTTTACATCAGTGCACGGTATCATCAGAAAAAATGCCATAAATAATGCCAGGACTGACATTTTTCCCCTTAATAATCTTTTTTTCATATGTTCACCCTCCATTGGTATTCCTTTTCCTAACTATTTCCCTACAGAATAATTATACCATTCCTGCACAACCCAAAAAAACGAAAAAAAAGTGACTGAAAAAATAACACCTCCAAAGGGCATATTTAGCCCGCTGGAGGTGTTATTTTTGAATCCATACTATTTTAACTTTATACTATTTTGAATTATATTACTCTGCTCCAAGGAATTTGTAATCCTTATCCTCGATTGCTTTCTTTATTACTTCTTCATCTACAGAAGAGGAAAGTGTTATTTCAGCTGTTCTTTTTTCGTGGCTTACTTCTGCTTCTTCAATGCCAGGAATAGCTAAAAGTGCCTTCTTTACTGCTGCCTCACAATGAGCACACATCATCCCTTCAATCTTTAATGTTTTTTTCATATTTGTTTCTCCCTTATTAATAGTACTAAAATCTATATTATTCTTTCTTTTTCTATCCTTACCCTTACTATGTATCTTATAAAGATTTATCCTCAAGGCGTTCATACATACTGTAAAGCTTGATAATGACATAGCCAGCGCTCCCCATATAGGATTCATATTTATACCTTTAAAAAGGCCCGCTGCCATTGGAATAAGAATAATATTGTATCCAAATGCCCAGAACAGATTCTGATATATATTTCTAAGAGTCCATCTGCTAAGCCTTATGGCCGCACTTAAGGAAGAAAGATCCGAATTAACAAGGACTACGTCTCCTGAATCTATTGCAACATCAGTACCTGAACCGATAGCAATGCCTACATCTGATGATTTAAGACTTGGAGCATCATTTATTCCATCTCCCACCATGGCCGTTTTCCCAAGTTTTTTAAGTCTGTCTATCACTTCTTTTTTTCCATCCGGAAGAAGGCCTGCCATAACCTCATCTACCTTAACTTCTTCATTTAAGGCCATTGCTGTATTTTTATTATCTCCCGTAAGCATTACAACTTTAATGCCCATATTTTTCATTTCGCTTATGGCATTTAATGAATCTTCCTTAACCTTATCCCTAAGTGAAATGATTCCCAGCAGCTCTTTTTCCGTGGCAAAAAGCACTGGTGTCTTACCGGAAGAAGACATATCATCTATTATTTTTTCCTGATCTTTACTAAGTTTAACTATGGACTTGATAAATTTCATAGAGCCGCCATAATAAGTTTCTCCATTTATTTTTCCTTTAAGTCCATTTCCTGAAAGGGCTTTAAAATCTTCAACCTTAAATTTTTGAGTTCCTTTCTCTTCTCCATAAAGAGAAATTGCCTTTGCTAAAGGATGTTCTGATAATAACTCCAGACTATACGCCACCTGAAGTAGTCTTTCTTCTCCTATAATATCCGCAACTACAGGTCTTCCTTCAGTTATGGTTCCAGTCTTATCAAGAGCTACAATATCAATCTTGCCCAGAACTTCCAGCGCTTCACTTGTTTTAAAGAGGATTCCATTTTTTGCTCCAACACCATTTCCTACCATGATGGCAACAGGTGTCGCAAGCCCCAAAGCACACGGACAGGAAATCACAAGAACGCTGACTGCCCTTTCCACTGCAAATGCAACTGTCTCACCGGATATGATCCATATAATAAAAACGACAAATGCCACAAGTATTACAGCCGGTACAAAGAAATAGGACACCCTATCAGCTATCCTTGCTATAGGCGCCTTGGTGGAAGCTGCATCTCTCACCATCTTTATTATCTTTGAAAATGTTGTATCTTCTCCGACTCTGATGGCTTTCGCTTTTATAAAACCTGAAACATTTTTAGTAGCTGCAGCTACTGTATCTCCTTCCTTTTTATCTACAGGAATTGACTCACCTGTAAGCATAGACTCGTCAATGGCAGCTCCGCCTTCTATAACTTCTCCATCCAAGGGAATTATCCCTCCCGGTTTTACTATAAAGATGTCCCCAGGAAGCACTTCATCTATCGCTACTTCTTTAATCTCACCATTCTTTTCAACCAAAGCCTTACGAGGCGCCATTTTAATAAGGCTCTTTAATGCATCCGTTGTACGTCCCTTTGAATAGGACTCCAAAGTTTTTCCAACAGTTATAAGAGCCGGGATCATTGCTGCGGATTCAAAATATAGCTCCTTCATATATATCATCTGAATACTGTTTTTATCCCGCAGTAATACGGTCATTTTTAACAGTATAAATACCGACCAGACAAATGATACCGATGAACCTAAAGCCACCAGAGTGTCCATATTGGGTGCCAGATTTTTAGCAGATTTAAATCCGGAAATAAAGAAGTCTTTATTAATTATCATTACAATGGTGGCAAGAATCATTTGAAGAATTCCAAGTCCCACATAATTCTTGTCCAGATATTCGGGAAGCGGAAGATGAAGCATATTATATCCCATAGATAAATACATAAGTACTATAAGAAATGAAACCGAATATAAAAGTCTTTTTATTAGATGCTTTATTTCCTTATTATCAAATGAAGCTTCAATATCATTTTCTTCATCTGCCTTAGTATTTCTATCCTTATTTATTGCTCCATATCCGGCATTCTCAACAGCCTTAACTATATCTTTTTCAGTTGCATTTCCTTCAACTACCATTTCATTAGTAAGAAGAGACACTGATACTTTATCAACTCCCTTAACTTTTGAAACAGCCTTTTCTATATGCACCTGACAAGCTGCGCAGGACATCCCTTTTATATCATATTTCAATAAACCACCTCACTTTAATTCTTGTTCTTATCTTTTCTAAATAAAAGATATATGACATAGATAAGAACAGCAATCGCCAGTATTGTCGCCCATGAAAATGCCACCTGGCCTACCACAAGTCCTCCCAGCTGATAGACTAAAAGCGCAACCACATAAGCCGAAATATTCTGGAATAATAATGCGTATATAAACCATCTCTTTTTTCCTATTTCCTTAGCAAGGGTTGTTACCGCTGCAATACAAGGAGAATTAAAGAGATTAAAGATAAGGAAGGAAAGTGCCGCAATTTTTGTTGGGAAAAATGTATTAAATGCTGCATGAAATCCTTCTGAACCATAAGCAGTTGTAAGATCAGCTCCCATTGAAGAAAGAAGTGACATAGTTGAAACTATGCTTTCCTTTGCAACAAAACCCGAGAGTGATGATGCAACCGACTGCCATGTTCCAAATCCAAGTGGTATAAATAATGGAGCAATTCCTGTTCCTATAATAGCAAGTAATGACTTATCTGATGTAGTAAGACCAAATCCATTTTCAGCTATGCCGAAGTTACCCAAAAACCACATTATGGTGCAGCAAAGGAAAAGCACTGTTCCTGCCTTTTTAATAAATGCCCAGACTCTTTCCCACACATGCATAAACATGCTTTTAAAAACCGGCATATGATAATTTGGAAGTTCCATTACAAATGGAATTGTCTCTCCTGCAAATCCTTTTGTCTTCTTTAAGATAAGGCAATAGACGATAACCAGTCCCACACCAAGGAAATACATGGCCGGTGCCATCCACCAGGCTCCTCCCATAAGGTATCCACTGATAAGTGCAATAACAGGAAGTTTCGCACTACATGGGATCATGGTGGTAGTCATCATGGTAAGTCGTCTGTCTTTCTCAGATTCGATTGTTCTTGTGGCAAGTATACCTGGAACGCCACAACCTGATGATATAAGGAATGGAATGAAACTCTTTCCTGAAAGCCCAAATTTTCTAAAGAGCTTATCCATGATAAATGCAATTCTTGCCATATATCCGCAGTCCTCAAGGAAGGACAGGAAAATGAATACAATAGCCAGCTGTGGAACAAATCCAAGAGGAGTTCCAATACCATGAACTATTCCATTTACAACAAGTGATATCAGCCATTTTGATGCCCCTATATTTGTAAGAAGTTTTTCCATTCCGGGCTCAATCCAGCTTCCAAACAGAGTATCATTTATCCAGTCTGTCATGACTGTTCCAACTGTAGTAACTGCTATGTAATAAACCAGGAACATAAGTCCTGCAAATATTGGAAGCGCAAGCCACCTGTTGGTAACTATCCTGTCAATCTTATCAGATACGGTAAGTTCTCCCGGTTTTCTCCCCTTTGTAACAGCTTTTTCAACCAGGGAGGTAACATATTCATATCTTTGATTTATGATGATAGAATCCGCATCATCATCCATTTCATTTTCACATTCTTTGATATGCTCTTCGATATGTTCCTTAATTTCATCCGGAAGATTTATATTTTCATATGCCTTTTCATCTCTTTCAAAAAATTTTATGGCATACCACCTAAGAAGATCCTCTTCCACCAGATTTTCAATAGATTCCTCAATATGGGCAATAGCATGTTCAACACAACCACCATAAACATGAGGAAGTCTTATCTTTTTCTTTTCTTTTGCCACTGAAACCGCCAGCTGTGCTGCTTCTATGGTTCCCTCATTTTTTAAAGCCGATATCTGGATGATCTCACATTTTAATGATTTTCCCAGCTTTTCAATATCTATATCATCCCCATTTTTTCTTACAGCATCCATCATATTAATGGCTATTACAACTGGAATCCCCGTTTCTATTAACTGTGTTGTAAGATAGAGATTTCTCTCGATATTTGTTCCGTCTACAACATTAAGGATAACATCCGGCTTTTCATTTACTATATAATTTCTAGCCACTACTTCTTCCAAAGTATATGGACTAAGAGAATAAATACCCGGAAGATCCTGGATTATAACTTCCTTATCTCCCTTTAAATATCCTTCTTTTTTCTCAACTGTAACACCCGCCCAATTGCCTACATACTGATTGCTCCCTGTAAGTTCATTGAAAAGAGTTGTTTTTCCACAATTGGGATTTCCAGCTAAAGCAATTCTAATTTCCATTTTCTTATATCCTATTCCATTTCTATTATATCTGCGTCATCTTTACGAAGTGACAGTTCATAACCTCTCACAGTCACTTCAACAGGATCTCCAAATGGAGCAACCTTCTTCACAAATATCTCTGTCCCCTTTGTAATCCCCATATCCATGATACGTCTTCTCAGCGCCCCTTCACCATGAACTTTAACTACCTTCGCCCTGCCACCAACAGGTATATCTCTAAGGGTTTTCAATTTATATTCCTCCAATGTATGTTTTATGAACTAAACATTAGTTAGTCAAATCTTACGATATTTAGAAGTATAATACTCTAATTATATGAAAGCAATAAATTTTTCCTTACATCCACATGGCACATCTCGCAAGCACTGCTTGCTCGATGATGCGGTCTCGCCAAGGTCATATATCTGCCGATGGCAGATATACCTGAAGTAAGAGTATGCACCTTTTCGCATAAATGCGAAGGTGCATGGCACATCTCGCAAGCACTGCTTGCTCGATGATGCGGTCTCGCCAAGGTCATATATCTGCCGATGGCAGATATACCTGAAGTAAGAGTATGCTCCTTTTCGCATAAATGCGAAGGTGCATACTCTTACTTCAGGTATATGCTTCGCATATATGACTTTGGCTCAACTTCGCACAAAAAAACCACGCCCGTCGGCGTGGTGTTATATAAAAGCCTTCACTTTTACCCCACAGTGATACTCAAACATAATTCATAGATATAACCAGAATGCCAAGATTACTTTTAACTTTTTCATCCCCCGATGACCTGACATTCAATCCCATTACTTCGAGAACAACTGTATTTACATTATGCAATAATCATTAAAAATATGAAAGTCCCGTTCATGCGCAACTTTTGCACAAAATTCGTTCTTGACATTTTGAAAATTTTTGTTCCAATTCAACCAAAATTCTATTGATTTTAACCGAATTCTAGTCTAAACTAGTGATAGTTACCGCAGAGTTACCTTATTATATAAGAAGTTAGTTCTTAAATATAATTCAGTTTTTAAAATTTTTAGAAAAAAGAGGGCGAATATGGAAATTTTAAATGTGGGTATTTGTGAAGATGACAAGACAGAACAAAAAGTTCTTCTCAAATTATTAGAAAAATCTGAGTATAATATCAACACAGAGTTATTTGAAAATGGAAATGACATGGTTAATTCTTATTATCCTTGCAAATATGATCTTATCCTGATGGATATCTATATGCCTGTAATGAACGGTATCGAAGCAGTATCAAAGATCAGAGAGAAAGATAAACATGTTCCTATCGCCTTTATCACAACAAGCCTTGATCATGCCATGGACGGTTATATCCATCATGTTAACCGTTATCTGACAAAACCATTTAATGAATCTGATATCAAGGAAGTCCTCTCACTTGCAGCCTACGAAAAGAAAAACCTGCCTTCTTTACGTATCCGAAGCGGTTATTCTGAATTAGATATTCCATATATGCAGATAAGATATATAGAACAGCGCGGACACAGTATGGTACTTCACCTTACAGGAGGCCGAGATGAAGAGATTAATTACAAACTTTCCGATATCGAGTCCCTTCTTCCACTTCCACCATTTATTAAATGCCACAAAAGTTATATAGTTAATCTTATACATGTTAATTTTTTAAATAAGGATCTCCTTCTATTTGATATGTCTGAAGGTGGTTCAGTATATATAAGAAGAAACAGCTTAAAGGAGATTGAAGACAGCTATAAGAAATATATGTTCGAATATACAAGAAGCATTTCTGAATAGTTTTCTTCTATAAAACAGATCAGTATGGTAAAAAAGAATTCCAATTTCATTAATATATTAATCACAACCAGCATTGTTTTACTATTTTACATAATCGTTAACCATACCCTGGTCTATTCAACAAATAATTCTAATCCTGGAGATGTTATATATAATATCACTTCCGTAACAGTTTCTTATGGTGATAAGGAATATGAAACTGTCTTACCCTGTAAGATATCTGATTTAAAACCCGGAACTGTTGTAAAAGTTCAATACAGAGTAGCACCAGATGCTAACTCTCTTTATTTTAGTTCAATATACTGTCCTTTAGAAGTATATGCCAGCGGAACACACCTCTATAGTTATGGTAAAAATTCCAAAACCTCGCTTTTCATTGATCCGCCAGCATTATATGATATAGTTTCTCTTCCAAAGAGCTACAAACCCTACGAAGTCACCATGCTCTATACTGCTTCAAATACCAGAAACGACGTGGTCTTATATGCTCCTTTGGCCGGAGACTCTCTCACCATATTCCATTTTCTTGTAGAAAAATATGGCAAATACGTACTTAATTCCCTTTTCTTTGTAAGTCTGGGATTAATACTTATGTTCTTTTCACTGTTCTACCTGAAGTCCCCTAAGCACGGCGCATTCTTTTTATGGCCAGGGCTTATGGCTCTTTCATCCGGACTGTGGCAATTTTCAAACAACTGTCTTGTTATACTTTTGACCCGTTATCCGGCGATCCTTTATATCACCGGTTTTATTTCCATGTTCTTCATTGGAATTCCACTTTGCGAATCTACAAAAAGATCTTTAAACATGGAAAATAGCAAACCTTTAAGATACCTGACATTTGTAGAAATTATTACATTTATAATAACACTGGCCTTTGGAATTATGGGAATCGTACCATTCCAGAAATCATTTCATTTCTATCAGATGTTCCTTACTGCCACCTTTTTGTTCTTAGCGCTTATAGTTTTCCAGCGTCTCATAAAAGAAAGAAAATGGAGCGATCTCTGGTTCTTTTTAGCCACATTATTTATGCTTCTTTCATCCATCCTTGAGTATCTTAATTATCAGATCCATTTCCTGGATCAGATGATGCTTATCTTCCAGGATAGCCTTTTTGTCTTCTCTATTGTTCTTGGAATCTTAGGAGGTATTGAATCCAGCAGAATCTATAAGCAAAGCCTTGATACTCTTGAATTAAAAAATGATATGAAGCTCCAGACTCAGACCATTGAAGCAAGCAAAGAGAAAATGGAACTCATGATATCTCATTATGACGATATAAGAAAGCAGCGTCATGACCTTAAACATCATATCAGGACCATGTCTGATCTTCTTGAAAAGAAGAAATATATCGAACTTTCAACCTATCTTTCTTCCATTGAGAACAGCATACCTGCTTTTTCAAATAAGAAACATTGCGAAAATGTAATTGTTAACTCTACTCTTGAATATTATATAGAAACAGCCATAAATAAGGAAATTGAGGTAACTGCAAATCTTGAGATTCCACGTTCTAATCCTCATATTTCAGATTCAGATCTTAGTGTAATATTCGGAAATCTGCTTGAAAATGCAATAGACTCCTGCGTTATCCTTCCAAAAGGCAGCCGCTATATAAATATCAACTCTCAAAAGATCGGAGAGATGCTTTTTATAACCATGGATAACAGTTCAAATGGTAACTATCTTCCTAACGGAGAATTATTTAATTCTACAAAACATAAGGGAGATGCAGTAGGACTTAGCTCCCTTAAATCCATTTCCGAAAGACATCAGGGATCAGCAAAATTTGAAGCCTTAGAGAACCAGTTCAGATCTGAGATATGCGTGCGTCTTTAATTCTCCCTAAGTTTTAGCTTTACTGACTCAGGCTTTCATAGTTTGTCACAATAATATCATAGATTATCCTGCAGAATTTATGCTATGCTGTAATTAGCAATTATTATTCTCAGGAGGTAGAAATATTGAAACGCACTAAAAGATTTTTTTCCTGCGTCCTGATTGCCTGCCTTAGTATTACTATTACAGCTGGATGCGGAAAAAGAAACGATCTCCCTATCAAGGAACCACGCATACCACAGGAAAATACCACCAGAGCTACTACTGAAAGCACTACCGAAATAACTACAGCCGTTCCTAAGAAAACAGAAACAACAACCGCAAAGAAAGAAGATAAAACCACTGAAAAATTGACCACTGAAGAACTTACAAAAGACAGTGGATCTAGTGATAGTTATTCTGATTATAGTAATTATAACGATTATTATGATGATGATTCAGATGACACAGATTACCACGAACATGTCTGGATAACTAAAACAAGAATTATCCATCATGAAGGTTCAGCCGCATCTGGTACAGATTCCGGCCCTGCTGATTCCTATGATGAATATGTAGATTATGAAGAATGCTCTATCTGCGGTGCCACAAGGTAAACTACCACCCACCTAAAGGTAGGTATAAAAATAAAAAACAACTCCACAATAGGACCAAAGTCCTTTTGTGGAGTTGTTTTTTGATGAATTTTTAACTCCTCTAAAGGAGTTATTCCATATCAAAATATCATTCTAAGTAATTAGATATTAAGAAGATCACTGTAGCACTTAAGTGCGCCATCTGTATTTCCACTAAGAACATTCTTAGCAAGAGTCTTACCAAGCTGTACGCCTTCCTGGTCAAA
>DFFQ01000141.1 GCA_002371025.1 Lachnospiraceae bacterium UBA3772
GTATATTCTACACTTACAACATTTGTAACTGTACTTATGCTTAATATCATGGGTGTAGCTTCACTTAAGGAGTTCACATTCACACTTATGGCAGGTCTTATCTGCGGTATGTATTCTTCAATCTTTATCACAGGACCACTTTGGATGGTACTTAGAAAATATGTAGGTAAGAAAGAAGACAAGGCTAAAGCAGCTAAGGCTAAGAAGACTGCCTAATATAAGTATCAGATAAAAAATAATAAAAGAAAGGGAGCGGAAGGTTTTTCTACTCCCTTTCTTTATTAATTAATAATGGAGAGATCATGATGGACGCTGAGTGGAGAGTTTATTCAAAGCGTGCAGATTTTAACTATCTTGCAAAAAAATATAATATCGATCCGGTTGTTGCCAGAATATTAAGAAACAGAGATCTAACAGAAGAAAAAGATATAGAAATGTATCTCTATGGCACATTAAATGATTGCCATGATCCTCATCTTCTCCTAGATATGGATAAAGCTGTTGATATAATGGCTGAGAAGATAAAGGAAAATAAGAAGATAAGAATTGTTTCGGATTATGATGTGGATGGAGTCACATCAAATTATATATTATTTCATGCCCTTAAAACTATAGGGGCAGATGTTTCTTATGATATTCCTGATCGTATCAAAGATGGATATGGTATGAATATCAGAATAGTTGATGAGGCTTTTAAGGCAGGAGTAGATACGATAATCACCTGCGATAATGGAATTGCAGCATTTTCTGCAATAGATAAAGCAAAAGAATATGGTATGACTGTTATCGTAACAGATCATCATGAGATTCAGGAAAAATTACCAGATGCAGATGCTATAGTTGATCCTCATAGAGATGGGGATAACTACCCTTTTAAGGGAATATGCGGTGCAATGGTTGCATATAAATTTATAAGATGTCTCTATGAAAAAATAGGACAAAAATTAGATGACGGGGAATATATAGAATTCCTTGCTACAGCTACTGTATGTGATGTTATGCCTCTTAGAGATGAAAACAGGATCTATGTAAAAGAGGGATTAAAAGAGTTAAAAAAGACAAAGAATATAGGATATAGAGCTTTACTTAAGGCAAGGGGACTTGACGATGGAAGAGATATCACTTCTTATCATCTGGGTTTTGTTCTTGGTCCATGCATTAATGCAGAAGGAAGACTTTCGTCAGCTGTTAATGCTCTTAATCTTTTTCTTTCTCAGGATGAAGATGAGGCTTATTCAATGGCACTTCAGGCATCAGAAATAAATGATGAAAGAAAGAAGATGACGGAAGAGGGAACCAAGACAGCTATATCAATGGTTGCAGAAGATGAAGATTTATCGAAGGATAATGTATTAGTTCTCTATATATCAGGACTTCATGAAAGCCTTGCAGGAATAGTTGCAGGAAGAGTAAGAGAAGCATTTTATAAGCCGGTGATAGTATTTACAGATGCAGAAAATAATGAAGAATTCCTTAAAGGTTCGGGACGGTCTGTGGAAGGCTATAATATGTTTGAGGAGCTGTGTAAGGTGTCAGATCTTCAGGACCATTTTGGAGGACATCCTATGGCGGCTGGAACCACTATCCCAAAGGATAATCTTTTAGAATTCAGAAAAAAACTGAATGAAAATGAGGCCATGTCTCGTGACACACTTACTCAAAAAATCTATATAGATGTACCAATGCCTCTTTACTATCCTACTATCGGACTTATCAGGCAGTTAGAGGAACTTAGTCCTTTTGGAACAGCCAATGAAAGACCTTTATTTGCGGAGGCAGGACTTCTTGTTACAGGAGCAAGGATCTTTGGAAAGAACAGTAATGTAATGAAGATTGCTGTAAAAGAAAAGGATGGACGCACGGCAGAACTTACAAGCTTTGATGTGCAAGGCTTTACAGACTATATAAAAAAGTGGTTTAGCCTTGACCAATGTGATAAAATGTTAAAAGGAATACCCTCTGATATAGTGCTGGATATGGCTTATCAGCCGGGAATAAATGAATACAATGGGCGGATGTCTGTCCAGAATATATTAAAAGCATATAGAATACATGAAGATAAATAATAGGAGAGTAAAAACGAATGAAAAAAGTTGAAGATTATATTAAGTCTATACCTGATTTCCCACAGCCGGGAGTTCTTTTTAGAGATGTAACCAGCGTACTTGATGATGCTGAAGGTTTTAAGCTTTCAATTGATGAGCTTAATAAGCTTTTAGAAGGTGTTGATTACGATCTTATTGCTGGTGTTGAGTCAAGAGGATTTCTCTTCGGATCACCACTTGCATATATCAATAATAAAGCATTTGTTCCTGTAAGAAAGAAAGGCAAGCTTCCAAGAGAGACAGTTGAGGCAAGTTATGATCTTGAATATGGACAGGCAACAATAGAGATCCATAAAGATGCTATTAAGCCAGGACAGAAGGTTGTAATAATTGATGACCTTATCGCAACAGGTGGAACTTGTGAAGCGGCAGCTGAATTAGTTGAAAGACTCGGCGGTACAGTTGCAAAGATGATATTCCTTATTGAATTAGAAGATCTTAAGGGTAGAGAAAAGCTTTCAAAGTATGAGGTAGGATCAGTAGTAACTTATAA
>DFFQ01000121.1 GCA_002371025.1 Lachnospiraceae bacterium UBA3772
CCCCATTGTGGCACAAACAAGTACCTACAAAACAGCCACACGCCTTTTAGAAATCTTTTCATATGCAATCCTTATAATAAAATAAAGACCATACCCTATTAAACAACCAAGAGTATTATGCATTACATCATCTAACTCCGAGTAGCCTCTCCTTAGAAACAATTGAAGAACTTCTATAGATAACGATATACCAGCACCCATTAGTAGTATACTCCAACATTTCTGTTTATTGAAGCACAAACCCAATAAAAAACCGATGGGTATGAACACTACTACGTTCATAATATTCTCTACGATTAAATCTGGTCTGCTATAACTCCAGAATGGAATTAATTCACATCTAATTACGCCCCAATCTTCCCTGAGAAAGACTGTAGAACTATATAATAAAAATAAGTATTCTATTAATAACAACAAAGCAATGTCTTTTCCAGATTTCCTCCATTTTGAAAAAAATAAAATAACTGCTCCAATAACGAATACCGACAGTAAACCTTCGTAAACAAATTGAGGGACACCACTAATTAAGGATAATATGTAAAATTTAAATTCTTCTATCACCTTTTACAATTCAACTTTAGTATACCATTTTCTTCATTATCCTTACTCTTCCTTGCAGTAGAACGAATAATACATCCTTTGTTTTAGTGCCCATACCTTTCGCTCACTTTATGTCAGTTATTAAATCTATTTTCTTATTATCTAAGCCTGTTTTCATTTTTATGCCATTTCTCTTTACTCCTGCTACAATTTCTGCCTTTTCTAGTTTTGAATAATCATGAATTAAACATGGGGTATATGTTCTATTGGGGGATGCATCAAAAGATTTATGTGAAATGGTATTTCCACAGTACTTGATATATCCTTCTGCAGCAAGTACTTCGACCGTACAATTTTTTCCCTGTGCCAAATTGTTTTGGCAAAACACATTATTCTTTATTACTATATTTTTGACTTGATTTATAAGTAATTCAGCATAACTTGTATGTCTTGACTCTTCTATTATATTACCAGAATATCTAAAATCACACCCTTTTACGCACTGGACTACGGGCATATGTAAACCTATCATTCTATTCTTGGTATATGTTATATTATCTCCATACATAGTTGCACCCCTAAATACCATATCAATATTATCACTTTTGTTCTCGAAATAATTATTAGAAATAGTAATCCTCTTGGAGCCAGAATTGATTTCAGGATTATTGTCACATCCAATATAATAACGATCTGGTAATCGTTTGTCTCGGGTAACTATATGTATTATTGATACTCTTTCACCTTCTTGAACTATTCTATTTTCCCATTTATTATTTTCAATTCTTATTTCTTCGCCATAGGCTTCTACTAATCCTTTTGTATCATAGCATTCATTGTTATGTATATAAACATTACGGGCACGATACATGGTCCATTCTGATAAATCTATAGCTACACTCCTCTTACCATTATAGAATTTATTGCAGCTAATTTCAGAATCATAACAAAATACATTAAATGCACTTCCATCATAATTATAAACTTCATTGTTCTTAACTATACAGCGACCATCTATGATAGTAAAAAAAGAAGCACTGCCTGATGATGATGAAAAGGCTGATTTGTTATTAGTAAAATATGTTATATTATGTGGATTATTATTAGGGACACACCAAAAGATTTCCCGACTAACATCAAATGTAGTACAATTATTAATAATACATTTGTCATACTGCATTATTGCAATTGCACTGGTCCCTATTCTACTTTTATCTGACAAGTCACGATAATCTTTTTCATATTCACTTGGACCGCTATAATACTTGTCAATGGTAATGTTCTCTAACACTACTTCGGACACATAAAACAATTGAATACATCTTCTGGAAGATGACGCACCTCTAAAGCCTTTATTTTGCCCTCGTATTGTTAAGTTTGACAATTTAACATAGTCAATTTTTTTATCCGCCCATGGCTCCATATAGAAGCACTCACCAACGTGGTTACTATCATAGAAAAGTTGAATATCGCAATTATTAAAGTTTGCTTCAACATTATTATTAATATGTATTTTTTCTATGTTAGTATAAACTCCCTTTGAAAATTCGATCCTTGTTCCATCACTAATATTGAACAAAGTTTGTATCTCATCTTGCGTGTGTGAAACATTCAAGAAAACATCCGTGTCTTTAACAACTCTTTTACCTTCAATCTTACAGTTGTTTATTGAAAGAGAATCACCGATAAAGGGCTTAGAATACTTGATTATAGTATTATTTCCAACTATGGTGCCATTTTTTATTCTTCCACCATCAAAAATCAAAGTACAGTTGCGGGGCAGAATAATTTCCCTTCCTTGTAAATCAAACTGATCTGTTATTTTATAGATAGAATTCTCCCGCCCACCTTCGATCATCAGCTTCTCAAAAGGTAATAATGCACCAGATGCGCAACTTGTAAAGAAGTACAGCAGTAAAAGAGAACTGAATGAAATAGTACGTTTCATCTTTACTTTAAATATCCGGTCAGGTGAATTCACAGCTAATGGCTTAAAAAAGAATCTTGATTACTTATTTGTCTCTTTTATAAATTCTTTCTTTTATTTTTAGCCAATTAACATTCAACATGATACTTGGCATAAAGAGGATTGTATTTCTTGGAAATATCTTGCCAATAGAATATGTATCCGATAAAACCTTGTGCTTGTAATCTTTAATTACAAAGTTAATTATCTGTTTTGCTTTTTTATGCCATTTTTGTTTATCCTCATAAAATGGCATCGCCTCTACTGGCATAGCAAGATAATTCACAGCCAAAGCAGCGAATGCTTTCCATTCAGACATTAGCCCAGAATTACGTAACCACTTATCCAGCAATTCCACTTTAATCTCCTTTTTATACATCCATAACAGCCTACACCAATCACATAACTGTCGAATATTCATCCCCTCCTTATAGAAGTGTTTGATAAAATGGGTAAAAATGAAGAAGACATCATTACTGGGTGCTGGAAGGGGGATAGATGAACCTTCATTCTGCCAAGTTCTAACATTGCCGCCATAAAAAACATTATTTTGAACTTCATCTATCGTTTTATCGACTCTTGCAGAGAGTCCTGTTCTCAAAGATCCATGAATTTCTACATACCAACCCTCAATAGTCATCCCCAGATGTTGTGAATATCTCTCTTCATGTTTATTCCCAGATGACAAAGGAAGAAGATAGTCTTTGGCTTTCTTATAATTCGAGTCACTTAATAAGAAATCAACATCACCAGAAACTCTCCACGAAGGTCTCTCATAACACTGTGCTACCCCCTGTCCTTTCACAAGAAGAGTATAGATTTCAGAATTGCGCATTCTTCCAACCAAACCGCTTATGAAAACGTTCATCGCTTGATTGCGTTGTTCTAATTGGATAGCTTGGCCAACAAACTGTAATACAATCTCTTGTGGGACTTTTTTGTCTTTTATATGTTCTATTCCCGCCGCAACAAGCCCAACAACACTTTGTTGTTCCGCATAACGAAGAACCACATTATAGTCTATCTTATTATAAATAGAAAGCAAGGCATCTTTTTCCCAAAGACCTGCTTTCAGCAATGCGATGAAAGCATCTATATTCTTGTCCATCATAGTTTTAAATCACTTCTCCAGCATACTGCATCTTCTTACCCATGACAGTACATAAAATCATCTGAAAATCCTTAATGAACGAATAGTGTCTATAATAATAACAATTCAGCCGAACTTTGTCTGGATAGATTATGTTGTCATTATATTCCACGGCAATATCTTGGGCATCACGGTTATCACCTTCCGCTTGTTTCTTTGCAACATAATCAGCAATCATTTCATCTTCTAATCGATACTTCAATGTGGCTGGTCCCGTGATGCCAGGACGTAATTTCAGTACATCCCTGTCATCACCCACCAGCTTGTCCGCATACCCAGGAACATCCGGCCTCGGTCCAACGAAACTCATGTTACCAATCAACACATCCCATAGTCCTGGTAATTCGTCTAACTTATAATGACGAAGTTTTGCGCCAAGAGGTGTAATGCGGCTATCCCCAGCCACCGATACAGTGCTGCCATTGTGTTTAACAGTCATTGTGCGGAACTTATGGCAGTTAAACAGTTCGCCTCCCTTACCTACTCTCTTCTGCACAAAGAAAGCTGGGCCTCCAGGCATTTTCATCTTGACCAGTATAGCGACAACAACTAATACTGGCCATAAGAACAAAAGACCCACCAAAGAAACCACCCGATCAAATAACCATTTGATTATCATATATCTTTTAGATTTATTACCACTTCCTTCCAAGAATTTTATTCTTTGCTCTAGTCACAAAGGTTTTAATATACTTTGGCAAAAACTTAGAAAAATAAATGCCTATACCTGTTTGCACAATCTGATCAATCGAAAACGCATTCCTAAGTCTTTCCTTATCATGAATCACACTTGTCCCAATTAGGAAATTAGCATCGTTTATCATATTCTTTTCATGAACGACCTCACACCACATTGGCTTGTTTTCTATATGTACCACCTTCACGTCTTTAATGGTGTCAATATAGTAATGGCCGCCATAACCAAAGATACCTCGAAACGTTATTGGATTAGCATTTTCAACAACACTTACAAAATGATTCTTAGGATAGCGAATCTTTGTCATGAACTTATCTTCCAAATAATATTGGTAACCTTCATCATAGTAAAAGAATGTACCATCAGTGAACATTTTTACTCTATTTTGCAAGTCTTCAACAAAGCTTGTCTCCAATGCATCATCATTGTCTAGATAGGTCGTAATTATACGCTTCGCTTTAGCCCGATTAACAATCACCTCTCTGAAGATTTCTGCAAAGTAACGTCCTTTATTCGGTTCAACAAAAACCGGTGTTATTTGAGGACATTCTATCTGATACTTCTTAATTTTTTCTTTTATTTTTTCTGGTGAAGTTCTATCAAATAGTATAATCCATTCATAGTTATGAGATGTTTGATTTTTTATCGACGGGAGACAATACTGCTCAAATAACAAAACTCTATGTTCTAGCCATTCTGTCGTCCTTACAGGATGCCCTCCTTTATCGTTCTGCCAAAGAAGAATATTAAAACGAGTTAAAAGAAAATGCTGAAGTTCATTATGCGAATCATTCATGTTTCACATACTTCATTTTTTTGTAGAAACCAAATAGCAAGTTAACTCCTGTATACCACAT
>DFFQ01000041.1 GCA_002371025.1 Lachnospiraceae bacterium UBA3772
CATAAAGATTGAATTCAGGAATAATTTCAATAAGGTCCCTGTTAGCCTCCCAGTAAGATCCGAGAGTTCCAACATCCTTCCAATAACCCTTGAAGTCATATGCACAAATCTTCTTTCCCTCATCATGAATATGAGGAATAATGTGCTTTCCAAAATCACATGAAGGTACATCTTTCATCTCAAGGAGAGCCTTTTTAAGAACTGGCCAACTAAAGATGTAAATACCCATTGATGCCTTGTTACTACGAGGCTTTTCAGGTTTCTCTTCAAAATCCTGAACAATACCCTTTTCATCTGTAATAACAATACCAAATCTGCTTGCTTCCTCGATTGGAACCTGGTAAGTAGCAAGCGTGACATCTGCATGTGATGATTTATGGAAATCGAGCATGACT
Organism: Lachnospiraceae bacterium UBA3772; assembly: GCA_002371025.1. Lineage (GTDB taxonomy): Bacteria > Bacillota > Clostridia > Lachnospirales > Lachnospiraceae > Eubacterium_Q. Next base: position 396 of record DFFQ01000041.1, read on the forward strand.
TCGTAATCCATCTTGTATATATGGTCACCTGAAAGTATAAGTACATAATCAGGATTATAGTACTCCATATACTCAAGATTCTGGTAAATAGCATTGGCGGTTCCAGTATACCACTGGCTGTTTCCACTCTTTTCATATGGTGGAAGAACAGTTACACCTCCAAAATTGCGATCAAGATCCCATGGCATACCTATTCCGATATGCTGATTCAGTCTCAGTGGTCTGTACTGTGTAAGTACACCAACTGTATCAACCCCTGAATTGATACAATTACTGAGAGGAAAATCAATGATCTTGTATTTACCACCAAAAGCAACTGCTGGTTTAGCAAGCTTAGATGTCAGTACACCAAGACGGCTGCCCTGGCCCCCTGCAAGGAGCATTGCTATCATTTCCTTTTTAATCATATAATGTCACCCCTTTTAGCAATAGTTTCTACTATTATATCATAAATGCATCAAGGATAAAACACTTTTTAGACACATTTACGAAAATAAAATATAAATACCACTTAGAATTATACAATTATTACCATCAATAATCTACCAATTTTTTATACAAGAAAAATTAACCAATACATATAGTTTCCTATATTGTTAGTTTTGTACAAAAGAACCATTATCGCAACCGTTTTCATTTTACGAGCAAGCGATTGTCTAACACATTCACTATTAACCCTTTTGTCAATTACGTATAGACATGCCTTTTAATTCTCGTAAATTTTTTATGGTCATTTTTTTATTTTTTACTTTTGTTTATGGTAAAATCACATTCCAACATTTATTTAAGTACCTCACTTTATGTCTAAGTTATGATCTCTCATAAATAAAAAAAGCTCCTACGGGTCATCGTAGGAGCCTTTATTAAAGATTAATCAAATTTAAAATTTGTATCAAAATCAACTGAAATATCCTCTGTCTTTTCAACAGGAGTTTCAATTGCTGGTGTTGGTTCAGCTGCTGATTCTTTTTTAACAATTTCTGAATCATCAGCTTTTTCCTTTGATGCAGCTACAGTTTCTGTTAATGCAGATGCAAGGCTTGTGATATCAGCAATATTTGATGGAACAATAAGCTTTGTAGCTCTACCATTTGCAACCTTAGCAAGTGTTTCATAACTCTTGATAGTAAGTACTTCTTTTGTAGGAGCTGAAATATTAAGTGCTTTAATACCATCAGCTGTAGCCTGCTGTACCTTAACGATAGCTTCAGCTTCACCGTTTGCTCTCTGGATTGCTGCTTCTCTATCAGCTTCAGCTGCAAGGATAGCTGCCTGTTTTTTTGCTTCAGCTGCAAGAATTGCTGACTGCTTATCAGCTTCTGCACGAAGGATCTTAGCTTCTTTCTGACCTTCTGATACAAGGATTGCTGACTTCTTCTCACCTTCTGCTCTGATAATCTGCTCACGTCTTTCACGTTCAGCTTTCATCTGCTTCTCCATGGCTTCCTGAATAGCTGCAGGAGGAATGATGTTCTTTAATTCTACACGTGTTACTTTGATTCCCCATGGGTCTGTAACTTTATCAAGTGTAGCTCTCATCTGAGTATTGATTGTTTCTCTTGATGTAAGTGTCTGGTCAAGCTCGAGATCACCAATGATGTTACGAAGTGTTGTAGCTGTTAAGTTCTCAATAGCTGCAAGTGGATTCTCAACACCATAGCAGTAAAGCTTTGGATCAACGATCTGGAAGAAAAGAACTGTATCAATTCTCATTGTAACGTTATCTTTTGTAATAACTGGCTGTGGTGGGAAATCTGCAACCTGTTCCTTAAGAGATACACGTCTTGCAACCTTATCAACGATAGGCATTAAGAAATGTACACCTACTGACCATGTTCCCTGATATGTACCAAGTCTTTCAATAACATAGGCATTTGCCTGTTTAACTACTCTGATTGTACTAGCAAGTACAATTACTACGAGTATAAGTAAAATGATAATTGCTGGCATAAATAAAAAACCTCCTTAATTTCAATACCTTTTATAATTTATGCTTTTTTCACTATAAGTTTTGTTCCTTCTATTGCAGTGACTACAACTTTTGTATCACTGGATATTTTAGAACCATCCTCTGAAACTGCATGCCATTCAACATCTCCGATTCTGATCTGACCAATATTCTTGTCATTATCAATTTCTGTGATGGTTAAGAATGTATGTCCCACATAACCTTCAGCATTTGTCAGCTCTGTATGTGTATTGATCCTCTTTTTGGTATATGGTCTTAATACCACCAGGAAGATAACAGAGAAAATGATAAAACTCACAAGCTGTGCATATATATCTGCTCCGAAGAATGCAAGTATGGAACTAATTAATGCACTGATCGCAAACCAGATAGAAGTCAGCCCAACGGATATCATTTCTGCAACCACAAGAAGTGCAAATACCCCCAGCCAGATGGTTCCAGCAAGTACTGGACCGCTCATAAACTCTACCTCCTTTTATATTGCCGGATATTAACTATCCATCTATTCATAAGAGCCTGAAACAAACATATGCTTCAGACTCTTTTAGTATACAATATAAACTATAGAGTTTTAAGAGTAATTTTATGCACGATAATAATTAATTAAGCAGCCTTTTGCTATAATATCTCTTTCAGCATCGGTAAGATCACCTAACTTAAGTGAAAGTTCTTTCATATCTTTATTAACTACATATGCTTTAATTACATCTGTCTTATTTAAAACAGCCTCTCTGATACCAGGTACAAAGATATAATCATCATTGTCAAAGGCAAAATCCTCATCAAGTACAAATGGAAGCATGCCCCAGTTGATAAGGTTAGAACGATATCTCTTTGTAGCATATTCCTTTGCGATGTTTGCCCATCCACCAAGAACCTTCTGGCAGCTGGCAGCCTGCTCACGGGCTGAACCATCCCCTGGCTTTATTGCATAAATAGTGCTTCCGTATCCGGTATTCTCACAACTTACATTTTCAAACTTAGCCTTAATAGCTTCCATAACAGGCTTCATTGTCTCATCTGATTTACCAAAACATGTTCCTGCTTCTCTTGCTCTCTCAACTACCTGAATTGCTTTAGCTCTTCCTACATATTCCGGATCCTTACGTGAAAGTGTAAATTCGGCAAGTCCAAGTGGGTTTGATCTATAAGATGATGTCTCTCCTGAAGGAATAAGTTCATCTGTTGTTGTAACAGGATCAGTGATAACTGATGCAACCTTAAGAAGAAGATTATCTGTAAGAGCAACCATTTCCGGCCAGTCCTTAATGTTTGGTCCAAGCTTTAATTCTGCGTTCTTATCTGCTTTGCCCCATCCATTATAAACTCTGTTATCATAAATATTCTTATCAAAGAAATATGATGGATGTGTATATTCACAATCAATTTCTGTTGCTGCTGTAAGGAATCCCTTATTAACTGCAGTAGCTGCAATTGATCTTGCATCCATAAGAGCAACTGAAGCAATCTGTCCGCTCTGGATCTTAGAACCTTCTCTGTTAGGGAAGTTTCTTGTAGAATGTCTGATACTGAAGGCATTATTAGCTGGTGTATCACCTGCACCAAAGCATGGTCCACAGAATGCAGTCTTTACAATAGCTCCTGTCTCAAGAAGTTCAGCCATCTTACCATTCTTTGCAAGCTGCATCATTATAGGTGTACTTGCAGGGTAAACTGAAAGTGTGAATTCATCACTTCCTATAAAATGATTCTTTAAGATATCAGCAGCATCGCAGATATTTTCATATCCACCGCCGGCACAACCAGCAATGATACCCTGATCAACGTAAAGACGCCCATCTCTTACTTTATCTGTGAGTTTAAAATCTACATTTCCTGTAAGCTGCTTCTTACCAGCTTCCTCTACGTCATGAAGGATATCTGAAAGATTAGCCTTTAATTCTTCAATAGTATATACGTTACTTGGATGGAATGGCAT
>DFFQ01000036.1 GCA_002371025.1 Lachnospiraceae bacterium UBA3772
TTCAGGTAGGTCAGACAGGTAAGACTGTTCGTCCACACCTCTATTTCGCAATTGGTATTTCAGGTGCCATCCAGCACGTAGCTGGTATGGAAGAGTCTGATATCATCATTGCTATCAACAAGGATGAGACAGCTCCAATCTTCGACGTAGCTGATTACGGTATCGTTGGTGATTTAAATAAGATCGTTCCAGAACTTACAAAGCAGATCATTGCTGCTAAGGCTGCTAAGTCAGAGAACTAATCTATAAAAAAGATTTTTCAGGCCTCAGATGTTTTAAAACATCTGGGGCTTTTTTTCGTAGACAACGAGCCAAGTGCCTATGTCTGTGCTTGCACAAAGGTATAGACATTTGGCGTTTTTTCAAATTTCTTGATGGATTAAAGTAGTTGAGATATAATGTTATCGGTATGCCTAAAAGGGCGTAGAATAAGATTTTTTAGGAGATTTATTATGATAGGTATCATTGGTGCCATGGATAAAGAAGTAGAAGAACTTAAAGCTTCAATGGATGCAGTAAGCGTTTTTGAGAAGGCAGGCATGGAATTCTACAATGGAATACTTGAAGGTAAGGGAGTTGTAATAGTAAGGTCAGGAGTTGGTAAAGTAAATGCTGCAGCCTGCACACAGCTTCTTATTGATAAATTTAATCCGGATGTGATCGTAAATACTGGAATTGCTGGAAGTCTTGATGCAAAGATAAATATTGGCGATATAGTTCTTTCAACTGATGCCTTGGAACATGATATGGATGTAACAGGTCTTGGATATAAGAAAGGTATTATTCCTGATCAGGATGTATCGATCTTTGTTGCTGATGAAAAAATAAGAAAGATAGCAAAAGAATCCTGCGAAAAAGTTAATACAGATATTGCTGTTTTTGAAGGAAGAGTAGTAAGCGGAGATCAGTTCATTTCCGGAAGAGAAAAGAAAGATGAGATAAAGAAAGAATTTGATGGTCTTTGTACAGAGATGGAAGGTGCTTCCATTGCCCATGTTTCATATCTTAACAATGTGCCATTTCTTATTATAAGAGCTATATCAGATAAGGCTGATGATTCCGCAAATGAGGATTATCCTTCATTTCAGAAGAAGGCTATAAAACATAGCGTGTCCCTGGTAAAAGAAATGATAAAGAATATGTAACTTTAAAGATAGATTTAAAGGAGTATTAAATGGAGAAGATAGCAAGTTTTACTGTTGATCATCTTAAATTAAAAACCGGCCTTTATGTTTCAAGAAAAGATAAGGTTGGAAATGAGACATTAACTACATTTGATCTTAGAATGACAAGACCAAATTTTGAACCTGTAATGAATACTGCTGAAATTCATACATTGGAACATTTGGGGGCAACCTTTCTTAGAAATGATCCTGAGTGGAAAGATAAAGTAATCTACTTTGGACCAATGGGATGCAGAACCGGTTTTTACATGGTTTTAGCAGGGGACCTTTCTTCAAGGGATGTGCTGGATCTTGTAACAAGACTCTTTAAATTCTGTGCGGAATTTGAGGGTGAAATACCTGGACAGGCAGCAAAGGATTGCGGAAATTATCTTGATATGAATCTTGATATGGCGAAATACAGGGCGTCTAATTATCTTGATGTACTTATGAATATCACTGAAGACAGGCTCGCTTATCAGGATTAAGTAATAGGAAAGACTAGGAAATGAGCCGTTTATCGTTAAAAATTCTAGACTTTCACATTAAGATATGTTATTATGTTAGAACTAGTGCGTAAATGTTCATTGCACCAAAGTAGGCAATGTTTTAAGGAGGAAATAATAAAATGAGTTTTACAGTTGAGAAGTTAGAAGGCAGCATGGCTGAACTTACAATCACAGTTCCTGCAGCAGATTTTGATGCAGCAATTAAGGAAGCTTACCAGAAGAATAAGGGAAGATTCCAGCTTAACGGATTCCGTAAGGGAAAAGTTCCTATGGCTGTAGTTGAAAAAGTTTACGGAACAGAAGTATTCTTTGAAGACGCTGCTAATGACCTTATCAACAAGACATATCCTGAAGAGTCAGAGAATTGTGAGTTAGATATCACATCAAGACCTGAAATTTCAGTAGAGCAGATTGGCAAGGGTAAAGATTTTATCTACAAGGCTAAGGTTGCTGTTAAGCCAGAATTCACACTTGGTGAGTATAAGGGAATTGAAGTTGAGAAGCAGGACGTTACTGTAACTGACGAAGAAGTTGATGCTGAGATTAAAAAGGCTCAGAAGGAAAACGGACGTAAGGTTGAAGTTACAGACAGAGCGGCTAAGCTTGAAGATGAAGTAAAGATCGACTTCGAAGGTTTCGTTGATGCAGAAGCTTTTGAAGGTGGTAAGGGTAAGGATTACAGCCTCACACTTGGATCACATTCATTCATTGATACATTTGAAGATCAGATCGTTGGAAAGAACGTTGGTGATGAGTTCGACGTTAATGTTACTTTCCCAGAAGATTATCAGGCAGAGAATCTTAAGGGTAAGCCAGCAGTATTTAAGGTTAAGCTTAATAAGATCACAGAGACAGTTCTTCCTGAATTAAATGATGAGTTTGCATCAGATGTTTCAGCTTTTGATACATTTGAAGAATATAAGCTTGATACAAGAAAGACTCTTGAATTAAGAAAGAAAGATGCAGCTGAGAGAGCTAAAGAAGCAGCTGTTCTTAACAAGCTTATCGAAGTAACAGAAATTGATATTCCTGAACCAATGATCGAGTTACAGCAGGAGAGAATCCTTGATGATTTCGATCAGAGACTTCGTTACCAGGGTGTAACACTTGAGCAGTACTTAAATATGGCTAAGATGGATAAGAACGTTATGATGGAGCAGGTTAAGCCTGAAGCTATCCAGAGAATCAAGTCAGCTCTTATCATTGAAGCTGTTGCTAAGGCAGAAGGTGTAGATGCATCTGATGAAGAAGTTGATGCAGAAGTTCAGAAGATAGCTGATCAGTACCAGCTCGAGATTGAAAAGTTCAAGGAACTTGCAGGCGAGAAGGAAGTTGAAGCTATTAAGGAACAGGTAAAGAATCAGAAGGCTATTAAGATTCTTGCAGAGAATGCTAAAGAAGTAGAAGCTGCAAAGAAGGAAGAGTCTGATAAATAATCAGTCTCTAAATCGAAAGAGAGGTTTTTTGATATGGCATTAGTGCCTACAGTCATTGAAACAAGTAGTAGGGGTGAGAGAGCATATGATATATACTCAAGACTCCTTAAAGAAAGAATTATATTCCTTGGGGATGAAGTAAATGATGTAACAGCAAGTCTTGTTGTAGCTCAGCTTCTTTTCCTTGAATCAGAAGATTCAACTAAGGATATTAACCTTTATATAAACAGTCCTGGAGGATCAGTTACTGCAGGAATGGCAATATACGACACAATGAACTACATCAAGTGTGATGTTTCAACTATTTGTGTTGGTATGGCAGCTAGTATGGGAGCGTTTCTTCTTAGCGGTGGCGCTAAGGGAAAGAGATTCGCTCTTCCAAATGCAGAGATCATGATCCATCAGCCACTTGGCGGTATGCAGGGCCAGGCAACTGATATGCAGATTGCTGCTGAACATATTCAGCGTACAAAACATACTCTTTATCAGATCATGGCAGATAACTGCGGTAAGTCATATGAAGAGATTGCTGCTGACTGCGAGCGTGATAACTGGAAGTCAGCTACTGAAGCTATGGAATATGGGCTTATTGATAAGGTTGTAACAAATAGAAAATAATTATTATTTGAGGCCCGCAAATTCTTTTTTGCGGGTTTCTCTATATAATAGAGAAGACGAGGGTTTATTATGGCAGAACATACACAGGAAAAGGGCAAACAGTTAAAATGCTCTTTCTGCGGTAGAGCACAGGATGAGGTTCATAAGCTTATTCAGGGACCTAATGTATACATTTGTGATGAATGTATCAGACTTTGCATGGATATTGTTGATCAGGAATTCTCAAGGGAAGAACTTGAGACAGAGATTAATCTTCTTAAACCAAAGGAGATTAAGCAATTCCTGGATGAATATGTTATTGGACAAGACGAAGCGAAGAAAGTACTTTCTGTTGCTGTTTATAATCATTATAAGAGAATACTTGCAAACAGAACTCTTGATGATGTAGAACTTCAGAAGAGTAATATCATTATGGCTGGACCTACTGGTTCAGGTAAGACTTATCTTGCTCAGACACTTGCAAAGCTTCTCAATGTACCATTTGCAATCGCAGATGCTACAACACTTACAGAAGCTGGTTATGTAGGTGAAGACGTAGAAAATATCCTTCTTAAACTTCTTCAGGCGGCTGATTTTGATGTAGAACGTGCTGAAAAAGGTATAATTTATATTGATGAGATAGATAAGATCACAAAGAAATCAGAAAATGTATCTATTACCAGAGATGTTTCTGGTGAAGGTGTTCAGCAGGCGCTTCTTAAAATCATTGAAGGTACTATTGCGTCAGTTCCTCCTCAGGGTGGACGTAAGCATCCACAGCAGGAATTCATTCCAATGGATACAACAAATATCCTGTTTATCTGCGGCGGAGCATTTGAAGGTCTTGATAAGATAATTGAGAATCGTGTTGGTAAGAAATCTATTGGATTTAATGCTGACATTGAAGATAAGAAGATTGGCGATAACCAGGGCGAAGTATTAAAACATATAGAACCTCAGGATTTTGTTAAGTTTGGTATTATCCCTGAATTTGTAGGCCGTTTACCAGTTGTGGTTACGCTTGATCAGCTGGATGAGGATACTCTTGTTAATATTCTTACAAAGCCTAAGAATTCACTTGTTAAGCAGTATGAAAAGATGCTGGATCTTGATGGCGTTAAGCTTAATTTTACAGAGGATGCCCTTAAAGCTGTGGCACATCTTGCAACTGTAAGAAATACAGGAGCCAGAGGACTTCGTGCCATTATGGAAAAGACAATGCTTAATATCATGTATGAGATTCCATCTGATGAAACCATTGATAGCTGCCTTGTAACAGAGGATACGGTTTTAAATGGTTCTGACCCTGAAGTAACACGTTTTGATGAGGAACCACAGGAGGTTCCAAAGAAACAAAAGGGAAAGAAAAAAGGTAATGTATCAGAAATAATTGGTGCTGATGAAGAGGACGTGACAGCGTAATGATTATAAAGAATTCTGAATTGGAAACAGTTTGCGGTATAACAAGTAAATTTCCTGTCCATGATGAAGTTGAGATAGCATTTGCGGGCAAATCTAATGTTGGTAAATCATCTCTTATCAATGGACTTATGAATAGAAAGAATCTGGCTAGAACTTCAGCTCAGCCAGGTAAGACTCAGACTGTTAATTTTTATAAGATAAATAATGAATTCTATTTTGTAGATCTTCCGGGCTATGGATATGCAAAAGTATCCGAGGAAGAAAAGGTAAAGTGGGGAAGGATGATAGAGAACTATCTTCGTACTTCAGAGACTTTAAAACAGGTATTTCTTCTTATAGATATAAGGCATGAGCCTGGCGAAAATGACGTTCTAATGTATGACTGGATCAAGTCTAATGGTTTTGAACCAGTTATTATAGCTACAAAGCTTGATAAGATAAAAAGAAGTCAGATCCAGAAATGTATATCTCTTATCAGAAAAAAATTAAAGCTTTCAGCTGAAAGTATCATAATTCCTTATTCTGCTGTAACAAAGCAGGGAAGGGATGAGATCCTTGACCTTATAGAAAAGACATTATAAAACCATTCCTAATACAATAAGGACGAAAAAAGACTCCTTCCGAAGGGCATTCAGGCCGCTGGAGGGAGTCTTTTTTCGTCCATTGTATTTGGATGTTGTTCTTTAGTTGATTAATCTGTATTGTCGGTTCCTTCGTTACTGGTATTTACTTCATTAATGATATTTTCTTCATTGATGATATCGGAATGATTATTGTCAGCGCATAACTTCTGAGCCACAAAAGTATAAATGCTGGAACTTGCATCTCTCCAATTGTCACAGGCTTTTTTTGCTGTCTGTTCATCTAAAACAGCAATCTTAATATTGAATAAGGTGTCTTTCTTTTCTTTAACAAATCCTTCAACAATAAATTCTCCTGGGATTGAGCTTGGGTAATAATCAGCATAAGTCTGAGACTCATATTTCAGTTTGATCTTTTCTGTTTTGAAATAATCCAAAACATCCTTTTTAATAAGATCAGGAATTCTGTTTTCGAAGAAGAGCAGTGCATCCTCACCGGCGTTTGTGATTTTATAGTGAGGTATCTTTCTTATTGTATCAACAGAAATGAATTCTTTTAAAAGTAATTCTTCGAGCGTGTTATAAACGGTGAAATAATTAGTATAACCTTTTTCTGTGATAAAGTTTACTATCTGCTCATTTGTAAGCATATATTCATTTACACGATCAAGCATGTATAGAATTATCAGTTTATATAGAAAATTATTTTCCATGGGTCCTCCAATTAAAAAATACCATGAAATAGAATAAAACAAAATGTGAAAAAAATCAATAAATGCGATATTTTTTTGACAAGAAAAAAAATAGATGTTATAGTAAAAACATCTAAGAAATATGAAAAAAAATTCGATTCTATTTTATTCAAATATTTTTTTCCAAAGATAAACAAGATTATTATTAAAGGAGTGTTTATGGATTATAGCAAGCTTAAAATTGCTGAGCTTAGAGTAATCGCTAAGGAAAAAGGATTAAGAAATATCACAGGAACAAAGAAAAAAGAGCTTGTCGAGTTATTAACAAACGTTGATAAGATGCTTAATAGGGATGTTCAGTCTTCTCCTTCTCCGGTTACTAATGCAAGTGAAAATGCTAAACAGGTAGAGGGGCCTCGCAAGAGAGGAAGAAAACCTAAGAATCAGACGGTTGAA
>DFFQ01000225.1 GCA_002371025.1 Lachnospiraceae bacterium UBA3772
GGCATGAATGCTCTCTTAAGAGGCTCATCTGTCTGAAGACCAACGATCTGCTCAAGATCCTTAAGATCATCGTTGATATATCCTGGTCCGTAAGCGTCGATATCTGATACAACATCAGCATCTTCCTTTAATACGCCACCATTATCTCTTTCAGCTTTCTGAAGTTCCTGAAGCTTACCCCAAAGCTTATTTGTTGCTTCTGTAGGGCCAGCAAGGAAGCTCTCGTCACCATCATATGGAGTATAGTTCTTGTTGATGAAATCACGTACGTCGCACTCTTCTCTCCAAAGACGACCTTCAAATGTGTCCCATGCATCGAATTTTAACATGTTCTGTTCTCCTTTACATTTATATTATTTTTTTCGATAGTCTCCCATGTCGACTACCGGATTAATAGTAATTTAACTTACATTTGCATTATATTTCATAAAAACCTTTATTTCAACCGCATTACGACATGTTTTTAATTTTGTACAATCTTCGTATTTTTATAGGTACAATTTTCAGCATATAAGCCATAAAAGTTAACTTTTCACCATAATTTTTTTGTGTTATACTACTTTTGCTAATCGAGAACGTTTTTAAATCTTTAATTAGCAAGTTTTACATGTAGATATGTAAATAACGAAAGGAAACAAAAATGATTAACAGTATCGACACTAAATCAGTTAATGCAATCAGGATTTTATCTGCAGATGCTATCCAGAAAGCTAATTCAGGTCATCCAGGACTTCCTCTTGGTGCAGCACCTATGGCTTACACACTCTGGACAAAGCATTTAAGACACAACCCTGCAGATCCTAATTGGGTCAACAGAGACCGTTTTATTTTATCCGGTGGGCATGGTTCCATGCTTCTCTACTCACTTCTCCATCTCTTTGGATATGGACTTACCGTAGAAGATTTAAAGAATTTCCGTCAATTCGGTTCACTCACACCTGGACATCCTGAATATAGACACACTGTTGGTGTTGAGGCAACAACCGGACCACTCGGAGCAGGTATGGCTATGTCAGTTGGTATGGCCGCTGCTGAAAAGCACCTTGCAACAGTATTTAATGAGCCTGGTTATCCAGTAGTTGATCACTATACATATGTCCTTGGTGGTGATGGCTGCATGATGGAAGGTATCTCATATGAAGCTTTCTCACTTGCAGGAACTCTTGGACTTTCAAAACTTATCGTACTTTATGATTCAAATGACATCTCTATTGAAGGTGGAACAAACATCGCTTTCCGTGAAAATGTAGCAAAGCGCTTTGAATCATTTGGCTTCCAGACACTTCTTGTTGAAGACGGAACAGATATCGAAGCTATCTCAAAAGCTATTGAAGAAGCAAAGGCTGATACAGAGCATCCATCATTTATCCAGATCAAAACTAAGATTGGTGCTGGTTGTCCTGCTAAAGAGGGTAAGGCTTCAGCTCACGGAGAACCTCTTGGAGTAGACAATATCAAGGCTTTAAGAGAAAATCTTGGCTGGGAATATGAAGAGCCTTTCTTTGTGCCAGAAGATGTTTATGATAACTTCAAGTTAGTTGCAGAAAATAATGCTAAATATGAAGATGAGTGGAATACTCTCTTTGCTGAATACTCAGCTAAATTCCCTGAGAAGAAAGCACTCTGGGATAAGTATTATGATGAGAAATTAGCTGAACAGCTTTATGATAATGAAGAGTTCTGGAATACTGTAACAGTTCCAGAAGCTACAAGAAATATCTCAGGTAAGTGCATCAACGTTATGAAGAATGTACTTCCTAATATGTTCGGTGGTGCTGCAGACCTTGCTCCATCTACTAAAACATATATGGATGGACTTGGAGACTTCTCTAAAGAAACACCTGAAGGATCAAATATGCATTTTGGTGTAAGAGAACTTGCAATGGCTGCCATCGGAAATGGTATCTATCTCCACGGCGGATTAAGACCTTATGTTTCAACATTCTTCGTATTCAGTGATTTCTTAAAACCAATGGCAAGACTTTCATCACTTATGAGAGTTCCTAATGTATATGTTCTTACACATGATAGTATCGGTGTTGGTGAAGACGGACCTACACATCAGCCAATAGAACAGCTTGCAATGTTCAGAGCAATGCCTAACTTCTATGTATGGCGTCCAGCTGATTCATGCGAGACTGCAGCTGCTTGGTACTTTGCTGAAACAAGCACAGAAAAGCCATCTGCCCTTGTACTTTCAAGACAGAAGATGCCTCAGCTTGAGAATTCTTCAAAAGAAGCTCTTAAGGGTGCATATATCCTCTGTGATTCAACTAAAGAAGTTCCAGATGGAATCATTATGGCAACAGGATCAGAAGTAAGCCTTGCTGTAGAAGCCCGTGAAATTCTTCTTAAAGAGGGAATGGATGTAAGAGTAGTAAGTATGCCTTGCATAGATCTTTTTGAAGATCAGAGCACTGAATATAAAGAGACAGTTCTTCCATCATCAGTTACAAAGAGAGTATCAGTTGAAGCTCTTTCAACCTTTGGTTGGGGAAGATACACTGGTCTCAATGGAAAGAACATTGGTATGACAACTTTTGGTGCATCATCACCTGCAGAGAATCTCTTCCCTCACTTCGGAATCACAACAGAAGCTGTTGTTGAGGCAATGAAGAGCCTTTAATCAAAATAAAACAATTCAAATACAATAATGACGAAAAAAGACTCCCTCCAAAACTTTGGAGGGAGTCTTTTTTTCGTCCACTTTAATTTTTCGTTGTTATTAAATCTGTGAAAGCACTTCTATTGCATCATCATATCTTAAGCATTTAAAATGCTCCATAAAGAACTCATATGATGAATAAGTTATCCTGCATCTTGATCCATATTCACCAAGGATTATACCTACTCTTGCATAATCCTTATCACTCATATCTTCTCCATTGATATAAAGATAGAGTCTTCCGTCGTTTGGATTTTTAAAGAAACTGCTTCGTCCTTCAAATATTCCACTGACAAATTTTGCTGCAGATATAATGCTCTTTAAATCCTTAAAGATATAAATATCCTGCTGTTCAGATTTTGGTTTATCTTCTTTATTACTCTCTTCTTTCTTATTCTTATCATCAGCCTTTTGTTCTTCCTTAAGATTTTTAACAGTATTCTTAAGTCCATCCCCAAGGCTGGCAGCTAATTCACCTGCTATATTACCAATAGCATCCAATATCTGCTGAGTATCAATATTTGAATTCTTTGGAATATTGATCTCTGCTGTTATCTCTCTTTCTATCGGCTTATCATCAGATGTTTTTTCTTCATCATTTTCTTCAACACTTTCATCATCAAAGTCATCTGCAATATCATCTTCATCAAACTTCTCTGAAACGCCTGTATATCCATTTTCATCACTGTCATTATCAAATCTACCTTCCACAGCTCTGTTAGTCTTGGTAAATTTTGAGAATCTTGTATCTAATTCATCAGGGTTATCCACCTTGGTAATGAATATAACCAGTGTATCATCTATCATTGGAACAGCTTCTATCATAAGAGGACAATTTTCGGCATCAAAATTAATCTCAGTCTGTGCCTTTTCCATCATTTCTCTAAAAAGTTCTCTCGCCTTTTTGCTTCCATAAGCCAGTTCTGAGATTCTGATATCTTTATTTTCCAAATCCTGCTTTGTTAATATGCACTTTATCTTATTCTCATTAATCTTTTCGAACTTAATAGGAATCACCTCATTTATCTATAATTCATATATTACTTTTTCAAAATAATATCATATTTTTATACCATGTAAATAATATAATATCAAATATTTTGTGAAACAAATTTACCCTTGTTATTTTTTTAAATTGGTATTAATATAAAAATGAACATCTTATATTTCAAATAAGTTCTCACCATTTCTGGTGCAAATCCCGATTTAGAACGTTTGAACCATATATTAATACTGAAGGTGCAGCATATAGAATATATTAAAATATATCACAGTATTTATTATCCTTATTGTCTCTTCACCTTTGGTAAATGAAAGCTGGGGTGATGCTACAATAAGATAACCTTGCACTTATTATTAGGTGTATTACTTGGAAGAAAAAAAGCGGCTGCAGGATAATTCTCTGCAGCCGCTTCTATTGTTCAATAATACTTAAGCCTCAGCGATTGTTCCTACAGGACATCCACCAGCGCAAGCACCACAGCTGATGCATGAATTCTCATCGATAACGAACTTTCCGCCATCTTCTGAAATTGCACCTACTGGACATGTTCCAGCACAAGCTCCACAACCGATACAGCCATCACCAATTCTATATGCCATAACGTTTTTTCCTCCTTGTTAAAATAACTCAGTTTGTTATACTATACTACATTTTCAGATTTTATACAAGAAAATAAAAATTCTATATCTTCCAAAATCCACGATAATATTGAAACTCAGCGTAAACTACTTGTTTTTTAATAATCATTATGTTACTTTCTTATAGTAATACTCACTGTATATTATTCGGTAAATAATATTTCTTTTTTATTTCCAGGAGGTTTTATATGGGAAGAAAGGCATCTAAGGCGTTAGAAAATATTTATTATATGGCTAGATTTAACGCCGCCAAAAAGGATAGTACATTTACAAGTCGAGAGAAAACATCCCGAAGACTTGGTATTGAAAGAAGTAGACTTGCTAGGATTGAACTCGGTATCATTACTCCTTATGCGGAAGAAATTCTCGTTATGGCAAAAAATTATGATGCTATGTACCTTGCTGATTCATATTGCGAAAACATATGCCCAATTGGAAAACAGCGAGTACTTGCTTCACTTGCAAATTCTCCAGCAGCAAATGAAAGTCTTGAACGTCTTGCTTTAGGTTTTCTTAGCAGCGTTCAGAGCATAGATGATATTACAGAAAAACTTATAAACATCTCTAAAGATGGTTCAGTTACAAATAATGAATTTGAAAGCTTCCATGAAGTACTTGTTTCAATGAATTCATTATCTCAAAACATTAAAAATATAAAGGAATGGATCTTAAGTGACCCATCCCTTAAAGCTAAATTCTATAATGATATTAAGGATGTATAAATCAAAGGTCTATTGACTCCTGATAAACATCTCTTTTAGGTATGTTCCTGTCTGAAGCTACTTGTTTTACAGCTTCCTTCTTGGACATACCTTTTTTTATATACATTTCAATATGTTCCTTAACAGTGATCTCCTCCCACTTTTTAGTCTCTTCTTCTTTCTTTTCACTGAAAGATTTGCCTCTTACAATAAGAACATATTCACCACGAGGATTCTCTTCATCAAACATTGTAATGGCACCTTTAAAATCAGTGCGGATAAACGTCTCATGTTTTTTTGTTATTTCTTTACATATAGTAAGACTTCTATCCTCTCCAAAGACTTCCTTTAATTCCTTTAAAGTCTTCTTTAATCTGTGAGGTGCCTCATAGATTATCATGGTTCTGGTCTCATTTTTTAATTCAGAAAGAACTGCTTCTCTTTCTTTATTATCCTGGGGAAGAAATGCTTCAAATGAAAATCTTCTTGTAGGCTGACCAGAAGCAATAAGTGCATTTATTGCAGCACAGGCTCCAGGTATTGGCACAACCTTTATTCCATTTGAAATGGCTTTATCTGCCAGCACTTCTCCAGGATCAGATATTCCTGGTGTTCCGGCATCTGTGATAACTGCCACACTTTCTCCCATAAGAAGCTTATCAATAAGAACATCCGCCTTATCATATTTATTAAATTCATGATATGAAGTCATAGGTTTCTTAATTTCAAAATGATTTAAAAGCTTTATGGAATTTCTTGTATCCTCAGCTGCTATTATATCTACTTCATTTAATATCTTAACAGCTCTGAATGTCATATCATCCAGATTACCTATGGGAGTTGCCACAAGATATAATATTCCACTATTTACATTAGATTTTTCCATAAATATTCAGCAACTCCTTTGTATAATTTCTTTCTTTATCATAAACATTAAGGGCTGGATCTATCTTCATAAATGGCTTTCCATAATGGGTAGCTTCTATAAGCACCATTGAAGGCTCTGATTCATAATCAGATTGAACCATTCTAAGGCGTTTTGGTTCAAGCCTGTATTTTGCCATTAAAGTCATTATCTGAGGTAATCTGAAGGGCTTATGTACCATGGCAAAATTACCATTAGGTTTTAAAAGATATGCCGCAGCACTTATTACATCCTCTAAATTAAGCAGAATCTCGTGCCTTGCAATATTTACCGGCTGATTGGGATTTTTTAGTCCATAACTTTCCTCTATATAAGGTGGATTACAAGTAACTGTATCAATACTTTCTCTTTTAAAATAATCCCTTATATTCTTTATATCAGCATTTAAAATATCTATTTTTTCTTCAGCCTTATTTAATTCTACAGAACGTCTGGCCATATCTGCCATATGTTCCTGAATCTCTATTCCTGTAATATGACTGCCCTTATTCTTTGCACATAAAAGTAGCGGAATGATTCCATTACCTGAACACATATCCACTACCTTTGCATTCTTCTTAACTGTAACATAATTGGAAAGAAGCACTGCATCCATACCAAAACAGAAAAATGAAGGGTCCTGAATAATACAGAACCCATTACATTCAAGATCATCTATTCTTTCATTTTCAAGGCATTTATCATCATTAATCATTGAATTTAGATTTTCCTTCTTTTCTTTCTAAAGCCTCTAATTCCTTTAATTCATCCTGAGCTGCTTTATCTGCCTGCTGGTCAAATTTCTTCTTACGTTTACCAGGCTTGATCTTAAGGTCATCAACACCTCTTTCAATGATATCCTTATTTCCTTCTTCATCAGTAATTAAGATCTTAACTTTTTGTCTTAATACGCTGACAGAAGAAACTTCACCTACTATACCATCTGATGTTGTTACAGTGTCCCCAACGTTTGGAAGCTTTGAATTAAGATATTCATAAGTCTCTTCCTCATACTTAAGACAGCACATAAGTCTTCCACACACACCTGATATCTTTGTAGGATTAAGAGAAAGACTCTGTTCCTTAGCCATTTTTATGGATACAGGAATGAATTCATTTAAATAACTATGACAGCAAAGTTCTCTTCCGCACATTCCTATGCCTCCCTGAATCTTTGCTTCATCTCTTACGCCTATCTGTCTCAACTCAATTCTTGTTCTGAAAACTGCAGCCAGATCTTTAACTAATTCTCTGAAATCTACTCTGCCGTCTGCTGTAAAGTAGAAAAGGACCTTATTATTATCAAATGTATATTCAGCAGCAATAAGTTTCATCTTAAGACCATGAGCCTTTATTTTTTCACAACAGATATTAAAAGCCTCTACAGATTTTTCTTTGTTTGTCTCATATTTCTTAGAGTCATCCTCTGTAGCAACTCTGATGATTGGCTTTAATGTATCTATTATCTTCTCATCATCTATCTGTCTTTTTCCGAGAACTACCTTACCATATTCAACGCCACGTGCAGTCTCAACTATTACATTTGTACCCACTTCACAGACATTATCCATTGGGTCAAAAAAATAAATCTTACCATTCTGTCTGAAACGGACACCTATAACATTTTTCATTACTAAATCTCCTTAAGTGTCATAATGAGAAGTCTCATAACATCCTCAAGACGTGCATTAGCTGATAGTCTTTCTTTAGCTCTATCAATAGCTTTTGCTTTTGCTTCAATCTCATTAAATGACAAATATTTTGACTGTTCCTTGATAGTAGAATACTGTTCTTTAAAAATGATCCTATCAGGATTACCAGTTACTTTCAACATAAGTACATCTCTGTACCACATAAGCATAAGATCAAGATATTCGCATGTATTTACCATATATCCGCTTGTACCAAGAAGAATAAACTTGATATCCTCCATATCCATATCATAGATGCGGGTTTCAAGATCTATAACTGAATCTACCAGTTTTTCATATTCTGTATTGGTTGCAAGTCTTATGGCCTTACCTAAATTACCCTGAGAATACTCAAAAGCAAATTTTGCCTTATCCTTTGAAAGGCTGTAATTCTTCATAAGGTAATCAACAATATCATTCTCTTTTATAGGTTTAGTTGTAAGAGTGATACATCTGGACTGAATAGTTGGTAATAACTTATCTAACACAGTTGAAAGAAGAATAATGACTGCATACTGTGGTGGCTCCTCAATAGTCTTAAGAAGCGCATTCTGAGCCTGAACATTCATCTTCTCTGCGCCATCAATAATATAAATCTTATACTTTGACTGATATGGCTTAATAGAAATGGTATTTACCACCTGTTCCCTTATCTCATCAACTGAAATGATATTTGGTTTTTCATGCTTAACATAGATAATATCCGGATGATTAGAAGAATCTGCCTGCTTACATGATTTACATTCATTACATGCATCCTCTTTTCCTTTTTCACATAAAAGGGTCTTTGCAAATGAAAAAGCTAATGCCATTCTTCCGCTGCCCTCTTCACCACATATTATATATGCATGACTTACTCTGCCTATTTCTATAGAACTCTTAAAATGTTTAATTATATCTTCATGTCCTACTATAGATTTAAAATCCATAAGAACCCCTCCATTCATAATATAAGAGAATTCCAATATCTACTCTATAATACCTTTGACCTTAACTTTTATCATATCACAAATTTCATCTATCGGTAAAGAAGCATCTATCTTTACTATTCTTTCAGGGTCTCGATCTGCCAAGGTTCTATAACCTTCTGCAACCTTTTTATGGAATTCGATACTTTCTAATTCCATACGATCAAGCTCTGCCTGATTCTTCTTTCTTCTGATTCCTTCCTCTGCAGGAAGGTCAAGCAAAAATGTTACCTGTGGCACATACTTTCCAATAGCATGAGCATTCACACTATAAACTGTCTCTATGCCAAGGCCTCTTGCTATTCCCTGATATACAACTGATGAATCAACAAATCTGTCACTGATAACAGCCTTTCCTTCCTCAATAGAAGGTCCTATAACTTCATTTACAAGCTGTGCTCTTGCTGATGCATAGAGCATAAGTTCTGTCATAGGATTCATCTCCTGATATTCCTTATTAAGTATAATCTCTCTTATCTTTTCACTAATTCTTGTTCCACCTGGTTCGCGGGTAATAATAACATCATATCCATTTTCTTTAAGGTACTCACTGAGGAGAGCAATCTGCGTAGATTTGCCGGATCCGTCAGGCCCTTCCATTGTAATAAATATTCCCTTACTCATACTCTTTTTCAACTTCCTTACTGATATTACTGATAATTATCTGTTCCTGATCAAAAATATGAGTTTTCATCATATTTTTTGCTGCATCCACATCTCCATCAAGGATTGCTTCTGTTATAGCTCTATGCTCACTTATCAGTTTTTCATGATAACTAAAATCTTTGATATATTCAAATCTATATCTATATACCTGTTCTCTTAAACTATGAGCAATACTTATAAGTCTCTTATTCTTCGTTGCTTCAAAAATGATATCATGAAATTTTTCATCACATTCTACCATTTCCATAACAACTTTTTTAACAGCAGCATCTTCAAATGCTTTCTGTCTTTGTTTAAGAATCTCTTTTTCATCCTCATTAATTCTGTCACAGGCAAGTCTTACTGACAGATCTTCTATTGCCATTCTTACTTCAAGTGCATCCTTTAAATCCTGAATGGTAATCTTTGCAACCTCTGCCCCTCTTCTTGGAATCATTACCACAAGACCTTCTAATTCAAGCATTCTTATAGCTTCTCTTACAGGAGTTCTGCTGACTTCCAATTTTTTCGCCAGCTTTTCTTCCATGAGTCTTTCGCCAGGCGCAAGTTCACCTTTAATAATGGCCTTTCTAAGTGCTTTAAAGACAAGCTCTCGTAAAGGAAGGTACTCACTCTGGTCAATTTCAAGTTTCATACATTTTCCTCCTTATTTTTCTGGTGTTCCCACAACAAATAAATCTACTTTTATTCCTTCTTTTGAAAGGACTTCACCTATAAGCTGTTTTGTCTTATCAGCTTTATTAAAATCATCATAAATGCCAAATACAGTTGGACCTGAACCAGTCATCATAGAAACAATGGCATCATTTTCATTCATTATATCTTCAATCTCTTTAACTGCCTTAACACGCTGAGATGTAACTATTTCAAGCACATTTCCCATATTATCCCTGATACCTTCTATATCTCTTTTATCAATACTTTCTATCAGGCTTTCAATATCAGGATGCTTAATGTCACTAAGACTGTCATAAGCCTCATACATTTCTTTAGTTGAAATGCCTCCTTCAGGCTTTGCAATGAGATAATATAAATTCTCTGGCATTTCATTTATATCATCCAGTATTTCTCCTATGCCCCTTGCTCTCTTTGTTTTACCTACAAGACAATAAGGAACATCTGCACCTAATTTAACTCCTATCTCTTTCATCTCATCCATAGATAAATTAAGTGAAAACATTTCATTCATTGCTTTTATTGCAGCAGCACAATCAGTACTTCCACCAGCCATGCCTGCAGCCGCAGGTATTCTCTTATCAAGAATAACTTTAACTGAATCCTTGATATTATATAATTCCATCATTTTTTTAATGGCTTTTGTTATAAGATTCTTATCATCCAATGGAATATTAGGATCAGGTTTAACTAATTCTATAACTACCTCACCCTTTTTATCTTCAATTTTTTCAAAAGAAAGAATATCGAACAGGTTGATATCCTGCATTATCATATCAACAAGATGATAGCCATCATCTCTTCTTCCTACAATATCAAGAGCGATATTGATCTTTGCAAATGCTTTTAATGTAATCATAGAACCTCTCTAAATGACTCAGCATAAAAAACAATTCATTTAAATTGTTTTTTGTATAGCTGTATTTTGTATACAATATATTGTACTAATTTTGGTACAATCCTGCAATATGTAAATGGTGACAAATCTATAAATTTTCTATGACTAATTTTACAATGACTCCTTGACACAATTATATCAATTTGGTATTATGTTTAAGCGTGCTATTTGCATGAGATGTATATATCCACAGATTCTGGTAGAACAGAAACTTGGTTAGGGTCATACATCAGCTTTTGGAGATGTACTCAAGAGGCTGAAGA
>DFFQ01000170.1 GCA_002371025.1 Lachnospiraceae bacterium UBA3772
CAGCAGTCAAGAATCCACTGCACACGTCTTGCAGGTGATAAAGCTGATAAATGGTTCCTTCGTCAGGCTCCACAGGTTCTTAACCTTCCATTTAAGCCAGACATCAGACGTGCAGACAGAGATAACTGTATTGATGTTTATAACTCAGATGATTATATGGATGTACTTGCTGATGGCGAGTGGCAGAAATACTTTACAGAATGTCCTGCTCCATTTACAAAGGAAGAGCGTAAGGCTTGGATCGCAAAGAATACAGGGGTATCTCTTGGTTCAGATGCTTTCTTCCCATTTGGAGATAATATTGAAAGAGCACATAGAAGTGGTGTAGAATATATTGCAGAGCCAGGTGGATCAATCCGTGATGATAATGTTATCGAGACATGTGATAAATATAATATCGCTATGTGCTTCACAGGAATCAGATTGTTCCATCACTAATTATTAAGTGGGGTGATCATTATTAAAGTTATTTGCAGATGTTGTGGTAAAGTTTTTGATTATGATATGTATATGGGACTTTGCCCAAAATGTGGACGTGTATATAGAAGAGGTAATGGAGACAGATTTTCTCGCGCTGAGGAAGGAATCCTTGGTGGCAGTTTTCATATTCATGCAGATGCAGCGGGCCTTAACAGAGGTATCCCTGGAGTTGAATATAATAATGCAGGAGATAATGCAAAGAAATATGTTAATCCTTCTGTTGCAAATGAAAAAAGATATGTCAATGCGCCTATAAAGGGGCAGAACAGATATGTAAATAAACAGACTAATAAACCTGTTATGAATAAGTCATCCGTAACAAAGAAACCATCTGGTGACGGAAAAGTAGCTGGATGTCTTATATTTACAATTATTCTTTTGACTGCAACTGGTTTGGGAGTTAAGATAATACAATTTCTTGTCAACTTCTTCCTTAATCTTTAAAAATGAAAACCTCATATTTTCCTTATTATCAAGGAACAAAAAAAGAACCGTGGTATCCACGGTTCTTTTTTATAAGTTATATCAGGATTATCTTCTCTTTCCTAAAAGTCTAAGAAGCTTAAGGAAGAGATTAAGAAAATCAAGGTAAAGCTGAAGAGCTCCAAAAAGTCCAAGTACAGCTGGGCTGTAATTAGGATGAATTGAAACAGAATTCTTGATCTTCTGAGTATCAGTTGCCATAAGTCCTGTAAATACAACAACACCTACGATTGAAACAATATAGTCAAGCCCTGCTGACTTAAGGAAGAGATTTACAAGACATGCAATAACAAGTCCGAAAAGACCAGCCATAAGGATTGAATGTATACCTGAAAGGTCCATCTTTGTTAAGGCACCAAATGCTGTCATTATACCGAAGACTGCTGCACAGATAAAGAATACTGAAACAACAGACTGAGTAGTATAGGCTACAAGCACTACAGAAAGGGTCATGCCGTTAAGAGCTGAATAAAGGAAGAATAATATGTATGATAAAGTTACATTATTCTTTTTCATTGCCACATTAGCAGCAATAACAACAGGGATTTCCATAATTAATGCAACCATAAAAGCTGTTACATTAAAATAGCCCTCTCCAAGAATCTTAGTTGCCATAAATGCAGCGATGATACCTGTTACAAGAAGTCCAAGGAACATATAAAGATATGCATTTGTTAATACTTCTCTAACGGCTGTTTCACTTGCTTCTCTTGAATAGCCGCCATTTAAAATTGTCTTTTGCTGAGCTGAATAATAATCATTCTGGAATGATCCATAAGGTGAATTCTGATATCCGCTCTGTGATGTCTGTGCATACTGGTTATAGTATGAATTAGACTGAGTTGACTGTCCATATGGATTGTACTGACTTGTCTCCCCGTAATGTGCATTGTCCAACTGGTTCTCTTTTAAAGAGTATTTATTAGTTGAACTCTGATTGTTAGAATAAGAATCATTATTCTGATAATAGTTATCTGACATTATATAAACCTCCTGCCACTTTTTAGCAATAATATACTACTGATAATCTACCATTTAAAGGGAAAAAATACAACGAAAAACTATAGAAAATGAAAAATATTACACAATTTAGAACTTTAAAATTATTGATTTATTTCAGCCATTTCTTTATAGTTATGTAGTATAAACTAAGAAAACACTGAGAAGGAAGAGAATTATGCTTAGAAATGCATCCTTAGAAGAAATATCTGATGGAAGACTTTATGATCTTAATGATATGGTCAGAGCAGATTGCCGTGACTGCGTAGGCTGTCACAAATGCTGCAGTTCAGACATGGGGAATTCAATCCAGCTGGATCCGTATGATGTATTCCTGCTTACACTTGGTACAGGAAAGACATTCCATGAGATGCTTGAAAATGAAATAGCTCTTTCAGTTGTAGATGGACTTATCCTTCCGCATCTTAATATGGAAGGGGAGAAAACCGGCTGCCGTTTTCTAAATGAAGAAGGAAGATGCAGCATTCATCCGTATCGTCCATCCATATGTCGACTTTTTCCACTGGGAAGATATTATAAAAATGGAGATTTTAAATATTTCCTTCAGACGGGTCAGTGTGAAATGAAGAATCGTTCAAAAGTTAAAGTAAGTAAATGGATAGATATTCCTTTTATAGAAGAAAATACTGTTTTCGTTCGAAAATGGCACAATTTTAGGAAATTTGCCGAGAAGAAAGTAAGGGAAGCCACAGATGAAAAACAAAAGAGAAATTTCCTTTTATTTGTAATTGATCTTTTCTATGTGGTGGAATTTGATACTAAGGGAGATTTTTATCAGCAGTTTGATCAGAGACTTAAAACTGCCCTCAGGGAGATGAAGAAGATCCTTCGTTAATCATGAAGAAGATCAATTAAAGGGTTTATAATTATTTTTATATGTAACTGCTTGTTGTTTTTTATTTTGGAAAGAAGGTTTATATGAAAAAATTAGGTTTTATCGGAATGGGTAACATGGCTAAGGCGCTTTGCAGCGGATTTATTAAGGCTGAGAAGATTAATGCCGAAGATGTATATGCTTATGCGCCACATTTTGAAAAATTAGAGAAGAATGCTAAAGAGATAGGATTTAATCCTGTGTCATCTCTTAAAACATTAGTCGAGACATGTGACACATTAGTTATGGCATGTAAACCATATCAGATAGAAGATGTCCTTAAAGAGATAGGAAATGATCTTTCAGGAAAGACTCTTATTTCAGTTGCAGCTGGCTGGGACTTTGCAAAATATGAAGCATTTATACCAAATGACGTCAGGTTACAGTTTGTAATGCCTAATACTCCTGCTATGGTAGGGCAGGGTGTATTCCTTTTTGAAGAAAAGAACTCACTTTTAGAAGAAGAGTTAAAAGAGATAAAAGAACTTTTTAATGCAGTTGGAATGGTGGAAGTCCTTCCATCACGCCTTATGGGTATTGGTGGTGCCGTTACTGGCTGTGGACCAGCATTCGTTGATCTTATGATAGAAGCTTATAGTGATGCTGCTGTTAAGTATGGAATTCCTAGACAGAGCGCTTACCGTCTGGTATCTCAGATGATCTATGGATCTGCACTTCTTCAGTTAGAGACAGGAGAACATCCGGGAGTATTAAAGGATAATGTTTGTTCTCCAGCGGGAACAACAATCTGCGGTGTGGCAAAACTTGAAGAAAAAGGTTTTAGGGATGCCTGCATTTCTTCAATTG
This sequence comes from Lachnospiraceae bacterium UBA3772, assembly GCA_002371025.1. Taxonomy (GTDB): domain Bacteria; phylum Bacillota; class Clostridia; order Lachnospirales; family Lachnospiraceae; genus Eubacterium_Q. The sequence goes on from DFFQ01000170.1 coordinate 3,665, forward strand.
ATGCCATAATGAATAAAAAGAGCAATTAGAGCATAATGCAGTAAATGAACTGTATTATTTATAGAAGAATCAGGAGGGGTAAAAATGAAGAAATTATATGCTATTGGGGAAGCACTTATTGACTTTATTCCTGAAGAAACAGGAAAACCAATTAGAGAAGTATCTGGATTTAAGCCGGCACCGGGAGGAGCACCTGCTAATGTATGCGGAGCTTTTTCAAAGCTTGGGGGCGAATCTGAAATGATAACAGAACTGGGAGATGATCCATTTGGTGATAAGATCATCGAAAGTTTTAAAGAGAATAATATCGGTTACTCAAAGGTAATAAGAACAAAGAAAGCTAATACTGCACTTGCCTTTGTTTCACTTATGGCAGATGGAAACAGAGAATTTTCATTTTATAGAAAACCATCAGCTGATATGCTTCTTACACCTGAAGAAGTAGAAGATAAGTGGTTTGATGATGCTGCAATACTTCATTTTTGTTCGGTTGCTCTTGCTGCAGAACCAATGAGATCAGCTCATGTAAAGGCTATCAAAGCAGCTAAGAAAGCTGGTGCTATTATTTCTTTTGATCCGAATTTAAGATTTAATCTCTGGGATTCAAAGGAAGCTCTTAGAGAAACCGTAAGGGAATTCCTTCCTTTAGCTGATGTGGTTAAGATCTCTGATGAAGAGCTGGCATTTATCTTAGGAGAAGATGGAAAAGAATATACAGATGAGGAAGCTGCTGAAAAGATAAAGACTCTTTTTACAGGAGATATAAAGCTTATAATCTATACTCTTGGCAGCAGAGGTTCATCAGCCTTTACAAAGAAAGCTTCAAAGTTTGTTGCATCTGAAAAAGTAAAAGCAATTGATACAACCGGAGCTGGAGATGGATTTATTGGTTCGCTTCTTTATCAGTTATATAATGACGGATTAACACCGGATAAATTAGAAGATATTTCAGAGGATAAAATGGCAGAATATCTGGACAGATCAAATCATTTCTCAGGAGAATCTGTACAGCATGCGGGAGCAATTCAGTCATATCCAACATCCTTCTATAACTAATATATAGAAATGAGACATCGGGAGTTTACAGGATGACAGGTAAGAAAAAAATTAAAAATATAGTTTTTGATATGGGTTTTGTGCTCATTGATTTCAGATGGAGAGGTTATCTTAAGGATTTAGGCTTTTCTAAGGAAAAGATTGATTTCTTTGGAGAAAATGTAGTTAATTCTACTTACTGGCATCAGCTGGATATGGGACTTATAAAACAGGAAGATGCAAGGCGCCATTTGCTGGAAGAATTACCAGAGGAATATAAAGATGATATTAATCTTTTCTGGGACAGAGTAAATGAGATTGCTATTGAATATCCTTATTCTTATGAGTTGGTAAAAGGCTTAAAAGATGCAGGATATAATGTTTATCTGCTTTCAAATTATCCGGAGGAAATGGGGGAGGCTCATTGGGCTGCCTGCAGTTTTCTTCCGTTGATAGATGGGTATATCATGTCTTCAAAGGTAAATCTTTGCAAGCCTGATCCAGCAATATATAAGGCTCTTAGAGATAAATATGCTCTGGATTTCAGTGAGTCGATATTTATTGATGACAGGGAAGATAATTGCGAGGCTTCTTTGGCGCTTGGTATGGAAGCCATTTGCTTTAAAGGGTATGAAGAACTGATAAGATTATTTAAGGAACGCGGAGTAGTAACAGAGTAGATTTAGGTGGGGGAATATGACACTTCCAAAGAACAATAAGGTAATTAAGAAATTAAGAAGAATTTTATTCAGCCGAGTGGTTTTATTATTCTTTCTTATTTTATTACAGGCCTTATGGATAGTAATCAATTATCTTAAAATTGTAAAATCAATACCGATACTTGCATCCATAATGCAGGGATTAGCTATATTTTTCATTATTTATATACAGAACAGCAGACATCAGAAACAGGAATATAAGATCCTATGGGTTGCGGTGATCCTTCTTTTTCCAATCGTTGGCGTTCCTTCGTATTATCTCTTTGCTGAGAAGAGACCGGGACAAAGCTTTAGAAAAAGACTTGATAAAGCCAGCGAGAAATATCATGTTTC
>DFFQ01000155.1 GCA_002371025.1 Lachnospiraceae bacterium UBA3772
TAGGACCATCAGCACCACCGATGATTGAAATAGCAGCTGCCTCTTTTCCTGAGAATCCCAAAAGGATTGCAAGGAAATAAGCGCCGTAAATACCGAACTGAGCTGCAGCACCAAGAATAAAACTTGGTGGATAAGCGATAAGTGGGCCAAAGTCTGTCATGGCACCAACGCCCATGAAGATAAGTGATGGAAGTATACTCCACTCATCAAGCATATAAAAATAATGTAAAAGTCCGCCTTCTTCGATAATTCCAGGGAACATATTAACAAGGAACATACCGAAAGAAATTGGTACAAGCAGAAGTGGTTCAAATCCCTTGGCAATGGCAAGATACATAAGAACAAATGATATCAGGATCATAAGATAGTTCTTCCAGTCAAGAGTTGCAAAACCAGTCTGACTTGCCAGATTCTGAATAATCTCTAGCATTTTTATTCCTCCATTAAAATCGACTGATAAGATAACTTGTAATTCTTAAATTAGTTAAGAGTTGCAAGTGTATCTCCAGCTTCAACAGAGTCTCCAGTAGCAACATTGATTGATGCAACTGTTCCATCCTGAGGAGCAACGATTTCATTTTCCATCTTCATAGCTTCAAGAATAAGAAGAACTTCACCCTTCTTTACTGAAGCACCTGCCTGTGACTTAACTGAAAGGATCTTACCTGGCATTGGAGCTGCAACTACAACTGAACCCTGTGCGCCTGAAGCTGCTGGTGCAGAAGCTGGTGCTGCTGCCTTTGGTGCTGCTGCCTTAGGTGCTGGAGCTGCTGCTACAGGAGCTGATCCTGCTGATGTCTCTTCTACAGCTACATCATAAGCTGTACCATTAACTGTGATTCTATAATTTTTCATTTTAATATCCTCCTGATTATCTTACTCTTCTGATTGAGCGAACAACAAGTTTATCCTTGCTGTCAGTAGTATAATTATTGTTGCATGAACTTTCATAAGCATATATTGCTGCTGTAATAACAGCTACAAGCTCTGAATCATCAACAAGATTTTCTTCTTTTGTTTCAGCCTTAACTGGAGCAGGTGCCGCTTTCTTTGGAGCTGGTGCTGCTGCTTTAGCAGTCTCATTCTTTTTATTCACTCCAAGGATCTTTGGAACAAACTTAAGAAGTGAAATAATAAGTGCTATAAATATAAGGACACAGAATACTGTGATCATACCTATAGCTGTATGCTTTCCTGCTCTTGCAAGAAGCTCCTGTCTTGAATAAACAGCTGAAATCTCACATTCATCAGCAGTATATGGCTGCTGCCCGTTATAGCCAAGATATGTAATAAGAAATTTATCAACTGATTCTGGTGCCTGGGCTAAACCAAGATTCTGATAATTATCCTGTAAGAACTTAAGATCATCTTCATAACCATTATTTAAAGCATCCTGATGAAGCTGAGATCTTACATTATCGGCATAAACATCATATAACTTATTCTTAACGAATGAAACCTGAACCTTTACATCACGGTTTTCATATTTTAAATAAACCGAGCAAAGGATATTGTCATGAGCGCCCTCAGCAAATTCAGCTCTTTCCCTTGAATCAAATGCTACGAAATTACCAACATGATCAGATGTATCTGCCTGCCTGAAACCTGCAATAGCTGTCTTATCAACATTATTACCTTCTGATAATAAATAATCAGCCTGAGCATCACTTACATCTTTATACTGGCTGGCTACATTCATAGCCATATCGATCATTGTATCTTTATCGTATTCAAAAGCAGCTTCTTTCTTAGAACTGCATCCTGTGAAACAAAGGAGAACCGTCATCATGAGAACGAGTAATAATTTTTTCTTCATTTCTTACTCCTCTTTTCTTTAAACAGTTGCATGCTTCTTTGCTGGTCTGTCTTCTCTCTTTGTAGCGAGCATTTCAAATGCAGCAATAACTCTCTTTCTTGTTGCATCTGGCTCGATAACATCATCAACATAGCCTCTTTGTGCTGCTGACTCAACACTGTTCTGAAGAGAATTGATCTTAGCCTTATATTCATTTAAAGCCTTAACCTTATCTTCTGCTGCTTCGATCTCTTTCTCATACATGATCTTTGCAGCAAGTTCTGCATCCATCATACCGATAGAAGCTGTTGGCCATGCATAAACCATATCACAGCCAAGTGTTTTAGAATTCATAACTGAATATGCTGAACCAAATGCAGGACCAGCCATAACATTTACCTTAGGAACAGTTGCATCAGCAAATGCAAAAGCAAGGCTTGAAGCTGCAGCTGAAATTGTCTTTTCTTCTTCTACACATGCTGCAAATCCCTTTACATTTGTAAATGTAAGAACAGGGATATTGAAAGCATCACAGAAATTAACAAACTTAGCAGCCTTTAAAGCACCAGCTGTTGTAAGACGATCGCCGCCATCCTTAACCTGGTTAGCTACACATCCGATTGTAGCACCATTAAGTCTGATGAAACCGATAACCATACCCTTAGCATAATCTTTCTTAACTTCTACGAATACATTGCTATCAGCGATATTCTGTAAAGCTGCTCTTGCATCATCCCTAAAGCTTTCAAGTCCAGGGATAGTTCTGTTAAGATCATCATTACACTCATCGATAGCTTCTTCTTCATTATTAGATGGAAGAAGTGATATAAGATTTCTGATCTCTGAGAGAACCTCAGCATCATCACTAAATACACCATCCACAAGAGAAGTATTTTTAGCTACGAAGCTTGCTGATGAAGTATCATTCTTTTCTTCATAGTTACCATCAAGAGCATTAGGACTGTTAACAAAGAGCTTAGCGTCCTTTTCGCACATATATGTGAAGTCTGTGAGTGAAGGAATAAGAGCTGTACCTCCGCCGCATCTGCCGAAAATAGCTGTTACCTGAGGGATAACACCTGATGCAAATGACATCTTCTTATAAAGTCTTCCAAAAGATGCAAGCGCATCTGAAGCTTCCTGAAGTCTGAGACCTGCACAATCAATAAGGCCAATAACTGGTGCTCCAACCTTAAGTGCAAGATTGTAGATATTAACAATCTTCTTAGCGTGCATTTCTCCTATAGCTCCTCCAAGAACAGAAGCATCCTGGGCATATACATATACAAGCTTACCATCGATAAGTCCGTAACCAGTGATCACACCATCCTTAGGAGTATCATATTCTTTGATGTTAAAATCAGTACTTCTAGCTTTAACTAAAGCGCCAACTTCAACAAAACTTGAGTCATCAAGTAAAGCGTTTATACGTTCGCTTGCTGACAGAATAAGTTTTTCACTCATTTCTAGTCCTCCGTTTTAATTGTAAATTAACATGAAAAAAGTCGTGGACCATGATCCACGACCATTTTCGCCTATTGTATTGTATTACTTTTGGCTTGTTTTTTCAATAAATTTTGTTTATTTTGATGTAGAAATTACATCTTTATTCTTCACCATATAGTCAATTAGTGAAATAACAGTGAGTGCAACTGCAGCACCAATCAGTATATTTCCGATAAGTACAAAAGTGCTGTTCTTAACATCTGCCGCAATAAGTGTAAGCAGATAGATTATTGTTACCATCTGTACTGTAGTCTTAACCTTACCCCACATTGAAGCAGCGATTACTCTTCCGTTATCAGAAGCCACAAGCCTGAAACCACTTATAGTAAATTCTCTTGCAATGATTATGATAACAGCCCACGCAGGTATCTTATCAAGATCAATAAGGGCTATAAGAGCAGAACAAACAAGAAGCTTATCAGCAAGAGGATCCATAAATTTTCCAAAGTCGGTGACCAGGTGATATTTTCTTGCTATCTTACCATCTACCATATCTGAAAGAGATGCTATGATAAAAACAAATATCGCGATCCACTTTCCCAAAGGAATACCAGGTACCATAAGCAGTATTAAAAATACCGGAATAAGTATTACTCTGAAAATAGTGATTTTATTAGGTAAATTCATAACCATTCCTCCTATTCTTCTTCAACCAATTCTCCAACAAGATCATATTCTGTAGCACCAATGATCTTAACTGGTACTATAGAACCTGACATAAGTGAACTATCACTTTTTACAAAAACAAAACCGTCAACTTCAGGAGCATCACGATATGTTCTTGCACTATATACATCATCATCTGAAATATATCCTTCAATGATACAATCAAGGATGTGTCCTACAAAAGCTTCATTTTTATCAAGACTGATCTCCTGCTGAAGTTCCATGATTTCATTTCTGTATTGCTCTTTTGTTTCTTCATCTATCTGGTTAGGAAATGAAGCCGCAGCTGTACCTTCCTCAGCAGAATATGTAAAAACGCCTACATGATCAAATTCAATCTCATTGATGGTCCTTAAAAGATCCTCATGTTCTTCTTTAGTCTCACCAGGAAATCCAGTGATAAATGTTGTTCTTATTGCAATATCCGGGATTTTTTCCCTAAGCCTTGAAACAATATCATAAATATCTTTATTTCTAACTCGTCTTCCCATCCTTCGAAGCATTTCATCTTCCGTATGCTGTAAAGGCATATCAATATAATGAAGCACCTTCTTATTTGAAGCCATTTCTTCAATAAGTTCAGGATAAATTTCTTCAGGATAGCAATATAAAATACGGATCCACTCTATCCCTTCAATCTCTGATAATTTTCTAAGGAGGATATGAAGGGATTTTTCACCATAGAGATCCGTGCCATACATAGTTGTCTCCTGAGCAACAAGAATCAGTTCTCTAACTCCATTATCACTTAAATTCTTAGCTGTCTTTATAAGCCTTTCCATTGGAGCACTTCTGAAATTGCCTCTGAATGTAGGGATAGCACAATAAGTACAACGTTTATCGCATCCTTCTGCAATCTTAAGATATTCCACATAAGGTCTTTCAGTTATAATACGTGGAGCATCCACCTCAGTAGTCTTATTTATATCTTTAAAAAGAGTTACCTTTTCTTCTCCAGCTTCAAGTCTTTCAACCACCTGAACGATATCTTCAAATCCGGTAGTACCAACAAAAGCATCAATCTCAGGAAGTTCTTTTACCATTTCATCTTTATACCTTTCAGCAAGACACCCTGCAGCTATAAGATATTTAAGTCTTCCTTCTTTTAATTTTGCTGATTCAATTATGGTATTAATACTTTCTTCTTTAGCATCATTAATAAATGAACATGTATTTATTATAAGGCAATCCGCTTCTTCCACATCATTTACAAGATTATAGCCTTTTTGTCTAAGAAGACCAAGCATTTCCTCACTATCAACTGTATTCTTGTCACAGCCAAGAGTGATCATAGAAATATTTAACATATAAAAACACAAATCCTATCTTCCATTATGAAGCAGAGCTGCTTCATAAGTATTTTCCATAAGCATGGCAATTGTCATAGGTCCAACCCCTCCTGGTACAGGAGTGATCTTTCCAGCCACTTTTTCAACCGATTCATAGTCACAGTCACCGCAAAGTTTATTTCCTTCGCCTGTTCTATGGATTCCTACATCAATTACAGTTGCTCCGGGTTTAACATAAGAGTCATCTATCATCTTAGGTTTACCTATGGCAACCACAAGGATATCAGCTTCTTTACAGATTGCTTTTATATCCTTTGTATGAGAATGGCAGACTGTAACTGTAGCATTTTCGCGAAGAAGAAGCATGGACATAGGTTTACCAACAATATTACTTCTTCCGATAACTACCGCACGACTTCCATCAATATTCACATTACTTCTCTTTAAAAGCTGGATAACACCAGCAGGTGTACAGGATACAAATCCTCTCTCCCCGATGCTGAGACGTCCAACAGATTCAGGATGGAAACCATCCACATCCTTATCAGGAGAAATGGCTTTGATCACCTTATCCTCATTTATTCCTTCTGGAAGAGGAAGCTGAACCAAAATACCATCGCACTTCTCGTCTTTATTAAGTTTATCAATAAGATTAAGAAGTTCTTCTTCAGTTGTATCAGCAGGTAATTCATAGGATAAGGACTTAATGCCTGTAAATTCACAAGCCTTCTTCTTATTATTTACATATACGCAGGACGCAGGATCCTGTCCTACAAGGATAACAGCAAGAGTAACATCAATCCCCTCTTCTTTTAATGCTGCTACTTTTTCCTTAACTTCTAATTTTATATCCTTAGAAATCTGCTTTCCATCAATCAATTCTGCCATTAGACTTATCCTTTCTAGAAGAGTCCTACTGTATCTCCATTTTCATTTATATCTATCATCTCTGCAGCCGGGCGCTTTGGAAGTCCTGGCATAGTCATGATAGAACCAGCTATAGCAACAACAAAACCTGCACCAGCTGACATATAAACTTCTCTTATCTCTACAGTAAATCCTTCTGGTCTTCCAAGCTTTGTAGGATCATCTGATAAAGAATACTGAGTCTTTGCCATACATACTGGTGTATTGGTATATCCCATCTCTTCAATCTTTTTAATAGCACGGATAGCCTCTGCCGAATAAGTTACATCAGCTGCGCCATATATTTCTGTAGCGATTGTTTTAATCTTATCCATGATAGGAAGGTTCTCATCATAGATTGGATGATAATCTGACTTCTTTGTTTCAAGAGTCTTAAGAACTGCTTCAGCAAGAGGGATTCCTCCTTCTCCGCCCTTAGCCCAAACTTCAGATACTGTTACATCAACATCCATTTCCTTGCAGTACTCTCTGATATATTCAATCTCAGCATCAGTATCTGATACGAACTTATTAAGAGTAACTACAACAGGAAGTCCAAACTTCTTTAAATTCTCAATATGCTTTCCTAAATTGCAGATACCTGCCTTAAGAGCATCAAGATTTTCATTATTAAGATCAGTCTTAGCAACTCCACCATTATACTTAAGAGCACGAACAGTAGCTACAAGAACAGCCATATCAGGCTTAAGTCCAGCCATACGGCACTTGATATCAAGGAACTTTTCAGCACCAAGATCAGCACCAAAACCTGCTTCAGTAACTACATAATCAGCGCACTTAAGAGCTGTCTTTGTAGCACGTACTGAGTTACATCCATGAGCAATATTTGCAAATGGTCCACCGTGTACGATCGCTGGATTATTCTCTAAAGACTGGATAACATTTGGCTTAATAGCATCCTTTAAAAGTACAGTCATTGCACCTACACATTTAAGATCTGATGCATATATTGGTTCATTGTCATAATTATAAGCAACTATGATACGACCTAATCTCTCTTTTAGATCATCAAGATCATCAGCAAGGCAAAGAATTGCCATAACTTCCGATGCAACCGTGATTATAAAATGATCCTCACGAACAACACCATCAGTTCTCTTACCCTGACCGATAGTGATATTTCTAAGAGCTCTGTCGTTCATATCAAGACAACGCTTAAATACTATTCTCTTTGGATCAATTCTAAGAGCATTCCCCTGCTGTAAATGATTATCAAGACAGGCACATAAAAGATTATTTGCTGAAGTGATAGCATGAAAATCTCCTGTAAAATGAAGATTAAGCTTCTCCATAGGTACAACCTGAGCATATCCGCCACCAGCAGCACCACCTTTAATTCCAAAACAAGGTCCAAGGGATGGCTCTCTTAAAGCAACTATAGAATTCTTACCTAACTTTCTTAAAGCATCGCCAAGACCAATAGTAACCGTAGTCTTTCCTTCACCAGCAGGTGTTGGGTTAATAGCAGTAACAAGTATCAATTTTCCAGAAGGATTATCTTTGATCCTGTCAATAAATTCATCAGAGAATTTTGCCATATTCTTTCCGTAAAGAATAAGATCATCTTCAGAGCAGCCAATCTTCTCAGCAATCACTCTAATATCCTTCATGTCTGCCTTTTCAGCAATCTCAATATCTGTCAGCATTAATCTTTTACCTCTCTTATAATGTTTTCTCCCGGCTGAAACATTAGTTGCAACCATCTAATAAAATAACATCTATCAGTCATTAAGTAAATGAAACATTTAAATATTTAAATAAAAAATTTATTTTACACTGAATTTTTCTTCAAATTCTGTTTCAGTCATAAGGACTCTTCTAGGTTTTGTGCCTTCTTCTTCTCCTACGACACCAGCTTCACATAGCTGATCCATGATACGGGCAGCTCTGTTAAAACCAATTCTGAAGACCCTCTGAAGATTTCCTATAGAAGCCTTATCTTTCTCTATTACAAGCTTTGCTGCATCCTCAAAAAGTTCATCATATCTATTATCATCATCAGAATCTGAAGATGAAGCAACATTAGAAGAACTATTTTCAACAGCATCTGCAATGTTTGAATCATATCCGTTGCCTTCAAAATTCGACTTAATGAAGTCGGTAACTGAATTGATCTCTTCATCAGATATAAATGCTCCCTGAACTCTCACCGGTTTAGAATAACCCGTTGGGAAGTAAAGCATATCACCATGGCCAAGAAGTTTTTCAGCTCCAACCATATCAATGATAGTTCTTGAATCAACACCAGATGAAACAGAAAATGCAATACGGCTTGGAACATTTGCCTTGATAAGTCCTGTAATAACATCAACAGAAGGTCTCTGAGTTGCAATAATAAGATGAATACCAGCCGCACGAGCAAGCTGTGAAAGTCTTACGATGGAATCTTCAACTTCTCCATGTGCAACCATCATAAGATCTGCCAACTCATCTACAATAACCACAATAAGAGGCATCTTCTTTGGTGCTTCTGTTTGTCCCTCTGTCATAAAATCCTCAGGACTATCTTCTAACTTTTTATTATATCCTTCGATATTTCTTACATTATATTTCGCAAAAAGCTGATAACGTTTCGTCATCTCAATAACAGCCCAGTTAAGAGCTCCAGCAGCTTTCTTTGGATCTGTTACAACAGGAATAAGAAGATGCGGAATACCATTATAAGGTGCAAGTTCAACCTGTTTTGGATCGATCATTATCATTCTTACTTCATCAGGACGGGCCTTAAATAGAATACTCATGATAATAGTATTGATACATACAGATTTACCAGAACCTGTCTGACCCGCAATAAGAAGATGTGGCATCTTTGCAAGATTTCCAACTACAGTCTTTCCACCTATATCCTTACCAACTGCAAAACTGATCTTTGAACCTGATTCTCTGAAATCAGCTGATTCTATTAATTCCCTTGCTGATACTGCAGCATTTACTTTGTTTGGAACCTCGATACCTATAGCTGATTTACCAGGAATAGGCGCTTCGATTCTTATATCTGTGGCAGCAAGAGCAAGCTTAATATCATCCTGTAAAGATAAAATCTTACTAACCTTAACACCCACATCCGGCTGCATTTCATAACGGGTAACTGCAGGTCCCTGGCTTACACCAGTCATGGTTACATTTACTCCAAAGCTCTTTAAAGTTTCAGCAAGTCTGATCTGTGTCTCTCTAACATCCTTCATGGAATCAGAAGAACTGTTCTTCATCTTCTTAAGAAGTGACGTTGGAGGGAAACGGTATGCATTAATTGCACTGTTACTATTATTAGAAGTATTGATCTCTGATGCTACAGACGCCGTTTCTTTCTCTTTATCCGCCTTTGTTACCTTCTTACTTTCTTCTACCGGAGCGTTATTTACAGGTAAAGGAGAATCCGCTATTTCTTCTTTTTTGCTGTTATTATCATTAAAGAGTTCATCCATCTCTCTTCTTACAGTTCCTGTTTTTTCATCATATCTGATATCAGAATCTTCATATAAAGGATCATTGTAAGTCTCTTGTGACGGCTCTAAATCAAACTCTTCTGTCTCATTAAAAACAGACTCTTTTTCTGTTTCAAGAGAATCAGTATTTGCGTTTGGTTTCTTAAGAAAATCCGGAATGCTTATCTTCGATTCAGTTGAAACCTCATTATACTTAAGATTTTGTATAGTCATACTGTTAGGAAGTGAGATATGTTTTTCCTCAGACTTTGGCGTAAATTCACTTGCTTTAAGGACTTCATCTGCTTTATCCAAAGTATTTTCATCGACTTTATTAACATCTTCCTTAAATGCCTGAGCTCTTAATTCACTGATAATATCCGTCTTCCTGTCATGAAATGGATCAGGGATAGCGTCATGGCTTATGTCTCCATCAAGGAGTTCATGAACTTCTTCATCAGCAACAATCACATTTTTCTTTGATTTCTTATTCTTTATCTTACCATTCTTATCATCAGATGAATCTGAAGTATCTTCCATTACAGCAATTCTGTCAAGAAGTCCTCTTTTCTTCATTGCAGGATGAGTTTCTTTAATATCGCTTTCCTCAATATCATCATAATTAAGGTTAACAGGATTCATATCTCCTGCCAGATTCTTAATGAAATTAATAAGAGAAATGCCTGTAACTTCAATGATAGTTACAAATGATAAAACTACAAGAAGGATTATCACACCTACTTTACTAATAAGTTTAATAAGAATGATAGTAAGTCCGCCCGCAAGAATTCCTCCTCCGGCACGCTTTTCATATCCAAGATTAAACAAAGCTTTAAATGACTTAATATCCGTTCCCGAAAGCAGCTGGAATATGGAAGCAGTTATCACAAAAGCAATTCCTATCCAGATAATCTTTCTGATAACACTCTTCTTGGGTCCATTTGCAAGAATAAAAGCAATGGCAAGAAAAAAGTATATTGGCATAATATACTGTATTCTTCCGAAAAATCCGAAGAAAAGACTGCTTATAGCATTCCCTGCCATTCCACAGATACCAAAATTTGCACACATAAGGAAAATTGCAATAGCTAGATAAATAAGGAGATAAATCTCCCTTACTCTTTCTGGGCTTAAATCTTTTTCTTCATCATGGATTATCCTTGAAGTTCTCTCCTTAGCTATAGTCTGCTTAGTTTTAGAAGCAGTCCCAGTATTTTTAGTTGTATTTTTTGTTTTTGAAGTGGATGTACTCCCTGTTTTTTTGGAAGCCATATTTTACTCCTTTATATCAGATAAGGCTCCCCTTTCGGGGAGCCCTTATTATTTTTAAAAATGAGAATTATTCAGCATCCTTAAGACTAAGGCTGATCTTACCCATCTTGTCAATGTCAAGGACCTTAACGCGTACTGTGTCACCGATATTAACAACATCTTCAACTTTTTCTACTCTTTCTTCAGAAAGCTTAGAAATATGGATCATACCATCCTTATTAGGTGAAAGCTGTACAAATGCACCAAATGGCATGATTCTGACAACCTTACCTTCATATGTCTTACCAACTTCGATTGGATCAACAATAAGATGGATCATCTTGATTGCTTTATCCATACCTGCCTGCTCAACACCACATACTGATACGCGTCCATCATCTGTGATATCAATCTTAACGCCAGTCTCCTCAATGATAGTATTGATAGTCTTACCACGCTGTCCGATAACTTCACCAATCTTTTCTGGATCGATCTGCATCTGAACAATCTTAGGAGCGTATTCATTAACTGTAGGACGTGGAGCTGGGATGCACTTAAGCATTACTTCATTTAAGATATACATTCTTGCTTCACGAGTTCTTGCGATAGCTTCCTTAATGATATCGTTTGTAAGACCATGAATCTTAATATCCATCTGGATAGCTGTGATACCCT
>DFFQ01000214.1 GCA_002371025.1 Lachnospiraceae bacterium UBA3772
TAAGAGCTATAAAAAACGCCTGCAGATGCAAGCGTTGATAAAGGATGTAATTTGTATTTGAGCCTGTAATCCATACTTTATAAAATACCGAACAGTTCAGTATTATTATAAGCAATATATTATTAGCAAGCAAAGTATCAGCTAATCCACTCTAATTTTGTCTCATTTTAATATCCTTGAGTGTATTCCTTAAATTTTTAATCTCATTTATAGATCCTGTTTTTAAAAGTAGGTCAGTCAATGTTGCAATAATGTTTATAAAGACAAAGCAAACTAATGCTGTAAGCAATATTCCAAATATTACACTTATAATTGCAATTATAGAAACCGTCCCTACTTTATCTTTTATAATATCTGCTATTATTTTCGCTATCGGCAATACTATAATTTGAGCATAACCTATTATTCGTCTTCTTTCTTTACTTTGTGCATTAATCAAATTATCGCATTCTAAGATTAAATATTCTATTCTCTTTCCTTCAGCCCAATTAATATCATTAATAATTAATTTCTTTTGTAGTTCATTCAAAAATTCATCATAAGCTTTTACTCTATCTTTTGATTTTTTTATGCTTTTTCGATCTATTATAAAAATCAACATAAATAATACAACAAATGTAACAGCTTCAGCGATAAGCACCTCTGGTATTGGGAAGAATAGTTCTGCTATTCCAATAACAAACAAAATAATCAAACATATGTAAGATACAGTTAAATTATTCTTTACATTAGCAATCTTTAAACTTTTCTCTCTATAATCCGCTTTTTGTCTCAGATACAATTCAAGTATATGATAAACCATAAAACGTACCTTCATATCATAGTATTTTTATATTATCGTGTATTCTCAGACTTTAAACATATTAGTATCTCATACACACAGTTCTAATTAATAAGTATATAGTTAAACAGAATTATACTTTTCACTTTTAAAAAACTTAATAAACGAAATAATATTTTCAATTAGTTGTTCTGTTCCAATAGAATCATCATTAAGCTTTTCAAATGCTTCCATCAAGTCATTATTTATGTTTGTATAGTAATCTTCTGGTTTTTCTTTAATTTTATTCCAAATATCTTTAGCAACATATCCGGTAATGCCAACAGGCACTATAAGATTATGTTTCTCCTTTGCAATTTCAAATTCAGAAAGCATACCGCCTGCTTTTTGAATTTTTTCATTTTCTAACTTATTTCCAAATAGAAAAATTGACACACCCGCACGTGAAATCATATCCTGACGATACTTTTTCCAGAGTTCATCTCGTTTTGAACCTTCAAGCCCCTGTGGAAATGGTCGGAGAAGCAGCCTGTCCTCATTTATTGAATTACTCTGCATGTATATTTCTTCTAAAGCACCAGTTATAACAGCACTGCCAACACCGAGTCCGAAACCAGATATAATATTGAATTCTTCAGATATTAATCGCTTGCTAAGATTTGAAATAAAATCTATTGCTTCTTTTTCCTTGTATTTACCGTACTCTGCTGCACTACCAGATATAAATATATTATTTCTATTTATTCTTCTACTTATTTCGTTTAAAATATCAGTTATCTCACTGTACTCATTAATCAATACAGCTTTTATGTTATAACGTTTCAAGTCTTCAATGAAAAAATCATGTTTCCGATTATTATATTCGTACGCAGCTTCATCAAAACTGCCATCAGTTTTTTTGTAATCTGATTTCTTGATTTTTCTCATAATAGCATAATGTTGCCTAATATTTTTGGAATCATATTCTATTCTGACTCTACTTAAAATATAATCAATATTTGGATCAGTAAAACTAAATCCAATAAACAGAAATGTTTTGGATATAAGGTCACCACTTAATGCCGTAATAAAATTTGCATGTGCACGATAATATTTCTCATAATCATCTTTTATAAGAACCGCTTCATCAGGATTGTTTTTATCACCATGCATTTTATAGACAATTGCATCTCTGTGAGCTCTTGTTAGAGCAAGCTGTGAGTCTCTACTCTTTACATCAACTACACGTTTTGCATCATTTAAAGCGTCCTCGATTAGGGAATCATAATTTGTTGTCCATATTATAGAAATAGGCAAGCGAGCAATTATTCTATGATTATCACCAAAGCTTTTTTCTTTATTAAATTCATTAAAAATAGTATCGTTGATTATACTCCTATTCCCGTTCTTATTATAGCAATACTGAGCTAATGCAACTAAATCGTGTTCTTTATCAACTTCAAGTCCTAAATCTTCAGCTATTCCTCGAATTAGTTCTTTCCAGTCAACATAACCTGCACTTTTAGAAAAACCTGCACCTAAGAATAATGCAACGCTATTATTCTGGATTTCTTTAACATATTTATTAATAAAGGAATTGATTTCCCTATTCATAGTTTTTCACCTTCCTAAAGACTACAGTTGATAGTTTTACAGTTTTTTTATAATTTCGCCTTTGCGTTCTCCTTTAAAAAACAAATATTTATGTCCCACTTTCTATGTCTCCATTCTATTTATTATGCTTCTTAGCAGCATTTTCAATCCATGTTCCGAGATTTTTATACCCCTCATCTAATGCATAGTCATACAGTCCATCACAAATTTCATCGAAATAAACTGATTTGCCATATCCATTTGTACCTATAACGGTATGCGCAATACCTTTAAGTGAAGTTTTTTGTGTCAGCATATCTTTAATATTATGAATATAAACACCAATAATGGCATTTCCTCTATTTATGCTTTCACATATTTCATACTTTACAAAAGGTCGATTTAAGGTTTCACTTCCAATTAATACAACCGTTACTGATGTTCCGTTAAGTTGGTTATTGATCCATCTATGGACAGCTTCATCACCTGTTTTCTTTATCTTCTCAAATTCTGCCTTATCAATATAGCCTGCCGCCTCTTTACCTTGTGTTACCCAACTGTTTCTCACTATCATTGACCTGTTAATATCATTTGCATAATGAAAACTAAAAAATACTCTCCTTGCCATAAATACCTCTCCTTAACGTTGTTTTATTTAAATAACCATTTACTCAATTCATCGCCTGTGTAATTAAAACTCGGTTTTAATACCAGCCACTTACCTTTATAATATTCAATTCTACTATACAATTGATAGTATTCTCTTTTCTCCCAGTTTTTCCCTTCTGACACCAATGGAAGAATAGCTATATTGTTAAGTCCCTTTATCTGATCAGCAAGTCCAATCTCCCAAGGCATCCATATTGATTCTATACTTTGAGGAGTTGCTAATACAATGAACTTATCTGAAGTTTTAATTTTATTCTTAAGCTTCTCTGCTGTGTCAGAATTTGTTACTTTAGGCATATCTTTATCAAGCCAGTCAATATAAAGATTAACTCCTTGAGAAGCAAAGAATCCTTTCACCTTTTTTATAAGATCTTTTGGTTCATTATGACGATGTGACAGAAAAGCAGTCACTTTTTGACTATATGTATAGCTGTTCGATTCGCAAATATACGCCCTCTGTTCAAAATTGTTATCTTTTGAATTTAAAAATTCAAATGTAAGAAAACGTTCCATACCTATCAATCTCCTTAAATTGCATTAACATTACTTATCATTATGATCATAAAGGTACGCCCTAAAAATCGAAACATATCTCATGATAGCAAATCTTTTTTGTCTTAAAAACATTAATGTTGAAACAAATACAGATAACGCAAATGGTAACGCCAAGCTTCCATCCATATTAGCTATCATATATATTAGTAAAATTAACGAAATAATAAAATAATAAAGAAAGAAACTACGGCTCATTGAACTTAAAGCCAAATCTTTATCAATTCTTGATGTGCTCCCGTTATTTATAATGTAATATTTACATGTATTATACTTTTCTTCCAAATCTATGATATTATTTTTCTTGAATAAAGCTTCCAATTTTTTGAATTCTTGAGCCGATAAATGATTAACACCTGTTTTTTCTTTCGAATATGCTTCCTTTAGCAACCCTTTCCCACGGAAAATAATATACTTATTAACGATAGAGCCCATCTCCTGAAATAAGAAGCCAACAAAACAGCTTATTAAAACAAATAAAAAAGTGTTGTTTAACCCGTTGGAGCTCAAGAATATACCAATATTAAAATAACGATCATTAAACATTATTGAACTATATGTGATAACTGAACCGGCAAAAAAGATACTAAAAAGTTCATAAACGCCAAGTTTTTCAAATACCGCATCCATATTATTTCACCTTAATATTTTATCGATTTACAGGGAGTTCAATAATAAACCCCAATACAATTTATATATATTATACCGATATAATTATTTATTGTCAATATTTGTGGCACAAAGTGCATATATATGTCATAAAATGCACACTTGTAAAAAATATTAAATATATGCTTCCTCAAAATCCCACTATATCATCTTATTGTAATATTGAGCGAATATAAGTACAGAGGTAATTAAAAAAATTCCGCCTGCGATTGCAAGCGGAAATATACATAAATAAACTGAATTCAAGTCTGTAATTCAGACTTTATCTCATGTCCGCCCTTGAAAGTGATGGATATTTCATCCTTACTGAGTATCTTAACACATTCAACGACCTTTCGCACCAATATGTCATCGTACTTCTCAAGTTGTAAGTTACTTCTGTCAATATCAGCTTTTATTTCATCCGAAAGCCCATTTGATTCTGTATTTGCCTGAGCTTTGAGCGAAAGGAGCTTCTGACTTAGCTTTTCTTCTTCGCTATATAGCCTTGCAAACTCATCATCGAGTGAATCGGGAGCACAAGCTCCTGTTGCTATAAGATTCACAAAATCGTTACGAGCTTGGTCTATATCCTTGAGTCGCTGCTCGATCTGCTTTATTTCATTATCGTTTGATCCTGAAAGGACAGCATCAGCTGCTGATTTCAATATATTGGCAACATCATCGCTGCAGTTATAAAACTCATTTATAGCTCTCACAATAGCATTATGAAGCGGTTCTTCGTCAATAGTAGGGGACTTGCAGTATTTCGGACCGTGTTCAAGGCGGTTAATGCACCGCCATACTGTCCTGTTTCTATTGTGGGAAGTCCAGCGGCACCGCCTATAAGCTGTGCCGCATTCGCCGCATATAAGAAGCTCTGTCAAAGCATACTTACTGTTATAGCGTCCCTGTTCCGTAAAAGTATTCGTACACACACTTCTTTTTGCATTACGGCGAGTAATCTCCTGCTGTACTATATTAAATGTAGTTTTATCTATAATTGCAGGGTGACAATCGCTTACATAGTACATTGGACGTTCTCCGTTATTTTTGACCGCCTTATGTGATATACAGTCAATAGTATAGGTCTTTTGCAGCAGGCAGTCTCCGATATATTTCTCGTTCTGGAGTATCCTTTTTATAAGCATTGCACTCCATTTACCGCTTTTAGAGCGTGTTGGATACTTTTTATTATTAAGCTCCTGTGCAATCGTATGTGTTGAACCGCCGTCAATATACAGTTTGAAAATAAGTTGTATAACCTCAGCTTCTTCAGGAATAATAACAGGCTTTCCGTCAGCTCCTTTTTTGTAGCCGAGTAGATATTTGTAGTTGTACCGCACCTTTCCCTCTTTAAAAGCCATCTGATTACCAAGAGTGATATTTTTACTTATAGACTCGCTTTCGGCTTGCGCGAAGCTGCTGTACAACGATAATATAAATTCGCTCTGAGCCGTTAGTGTATTTATATTCTCTTTCTCAAATATAACACCGATACCGAGGCTTTTCAGAAGACGTATATGATCAAGACAATCAACAGTATTTCTTGAAAAGCGACTTGTTGATTTGCATAGGACAAGGTCTATCTTTTTCTTTTTGCACATTCTTATCATTCGGTTGAACTCTGTCCTGTTCTTCGTCTGCGTGCCACTGATGCCTTCATCTGCAAATATTCCTGCAAGCGTCCATTCGGGATTTGAAGATATATAATTGGTATAGTATTCTATTTGGTTTTCGTAACTGTTCTGCTGTTCTTCCTGCTCTGTGCTTACACGGCAGTATGCAGCAACATTAAGCCGCTTGAACTGGGGCTTACCGTCAACTACTTGCTGCTTTGCAGGGATTATCCTTACATTTGCTGCCGCTTTCATTGTCATCGCTCCTTTCCGTTTCATTTTTGATAATAACGCCGTTGATAAACTCGGCTTCTATAACGCACGAATGGCTCACCGTTATCCGCTTTACGCAGGATCTCAGCAAGCCAATGTCAAGAGTATTAAGTTGATTTCTGCTATCAATCAGAAACTTCAAAAGTTCTGTTTTCTGATTAACATCGCTGTACGTGCAGTGCTTGTATTTCAGTTCAGCAAGTCTGAGAATATCGTTTCTTATTTCCTCAGCAGTTTTAGTACCATTATCAATGGCACGATTAATTTCAGATTGTTTGCTACGGATTTCAGAAGTCGGAATATACTCGCTTACTGTTGCTACTGCTTCAATAAGCACAGGATTTGCAATTACAGTATTCAGAATATTCAGTATCGCACCTGTCAGCATTTCATCTGCCATTTTGAATAAGAATGGACGACATTCATGATTACGGCAGTCCCATAATTCAACTTTTGTTCGGAACAGCCGCTTACCGCACTCTTTGCATACTGTAAGGTTGCGGACTTCCTGCAACTCGTCAGGAATTATGCAAAGGGAAGTAGCTTTTGCGCTCTTACGTTCATTTACTTTCCTGAATACTTCCTCACTTATAAGCTGTGGGTAAACATCCGTACCGAGATATTTCTCATTCTCAAGCACTCGCTTGACCATATTCTTGTTCCATATCTTATCCTCGCTATATGGGACTTTCATATTGATCGCGATACTTTCAAGGCTCTTTCCCACCATATATTCGCTGAAAATAGTCAGCACAGCAAGCACCTCCGCAGGGTTAGTGGTTATTATACCGTTCTGCATCATATACCCGAAAGGTATTCTTCTGTTTTTGCCCATTTATCGCACCTCCTTTTGACACCACTATACCACAAAGGAGGCGTTTTTTCTATTCACCACAACCGACAAAAAAGCTCCCTGCGTTTTGGACAGAGAGCATAAATGCTGCGGTTATATTTCTTCGGTAAATATCAGACCTCCCATTATATGAAATTCGAGTATGCTGTCTTTGACGATGATTTTATCTATTAAAAATTCAAAAGTCTGCGACTCAAATTCTATCATTATGTGCTCGCGCTTTTCAAAATAGCCTATAAGCATATCCATTTCTTTAAGCGTTGTCTCCTCTGACTGCAATAGAAGTCGGAGATTCTTATTCAGTTTTGCTATTTTATTATTGATCTCAGCACTTTGCTCCTTATACTTCGCTTCATTTAAGAAGCCTTTTGTTCGAAGTGATGCTATTACGTTGAGTTGTTCCTTTAACTGTAATAAGCTTCGGCGAATCTCAATAATGTCGCTTCTTCCTGTAGTCTGTTTTATCATTAATTCCTGTAATGATTTTTGTATAGGCAGAAGCAGCTCAGTATAGTTGGAATATATTTTATTGAACAGCTTTATAAAAGCGTTTATTATGCTTTCTTCTGTAATTTTCTTTGAACTGCAGAGACTCGCACTGTAATCATGCTTATTGCATACCCAGTAATACTTATCCCTGCATACTTTTCGATAAAAATGGTTTCCGCACAAGGCGCATTCAAGCTTTCTTGTAAATGGATATATTACAGGATCATTTTTTGTTATTAAACGATCTTTCATAAGAGCCTGTGCCGTTTCAAATATCTCTTTTGAAATAATAGGCTGATGTGTGTGTTGGATATAGTACATATCTTTCTCACCTTTATTTGGAATGCATCCTGCCCCTATTATATCCGGTGTATAGAATTTCTGCAGCAGGGAATCACCGATATACTTTTCATTCCTAAGAATATATCTCATAGAAGAATAGGAAATCTTAACTGTGTCGCCGTACTTGTTATTTATGTAGTCGGCTGTTCCTTTTATTCCGCAGCCGCTAACATATTGCTTAAAAATATCCCTGACAATCTTTACCTCGCTTTCTTCTATAACTAAAGTCTTGTTCTTGAGCCTGTATCCCAAAGGTGCATTAACAGGAGAATAATCTCCGCTTTTCATTTTTCTGCGTATACTCCATTTCAAATTCTGCGATATGGAAGTGGACTCTTCCTGTGCCAGTCCACCCATAATAGTTATCATAAGCTCGTCGTTTATATTTGCAGTATCGATGTTCTCTTTTTCAAACATTATTGTTATACCCAGTGATTTAAGTTCTCGGATATTCTTCAGGCAGTCTCTTGTATTTCTGGCGAAGCGACTGATAGACTTTGTATATACTCGTTCTATCTTGCCTTTTCTGCAATCATCTATAAGGCGAAGGAACTCTGTTCTCTTTTCCTCACAAGTTCCCGTGATACCCTCATCGGCGTAAATATCAATAAGTGTTTCCGTTTCGGAATTCTCAAATTTATGAGTATAATATGTAAGCTGAGAGTTATATGAATTGAGCTGATCATCGCTGTTTGATGATACTCTGCAATATGCAGCTACACGCAGTAAGCGATGTGTATCATCTGCGACTTTCGGCTGTATGACTGTTACTGTCGGCATCGCTGCCACCTCCGTTTCTCAGCCATATTATACCGTTTTTCGCTCCCAAAAGTAATCACCACAACCACCTATTTTTCGGAGTTGAAACTGTGCAGAACCGACTAATACCTGTTATCGTCAGCTTTACCTGCGGCAATGCATAAGCACATTGCAAAGGCTCCAATGCAGCCGCCTATTATCATTCCAATTATTATGCGTATCACCGTTCCACCGCCCACTGCGCCGCTGTTGGATACTGTTCGGTTATTTGAGCGCAGCTCCTGCTTTCGATTTCCTTTTTCTGCTCATCGGTGAGCTTGTCCTGCTGCGCGAGAAAAATATGTATTACTGCACACATAACGTCAGCCTGTCCGTA
>DFFQ01000077.1 GCA_002371025.1 Lachnospiraceae bacterium UBA3772
GAAAAAGTTATAATCCAGGATGCCTGGGGAAGAGAAATGAAGTAAAGAGTAAGGAGATAAAATGGATACTATTGAGGATATCAGAGGTTCTGCGGGAACTCTTGAAAGAAGGGTGGTAGACCGCCTTATAGAGAAAAATTATCATATCAGTTTTGCTGAATCCTGTACTGCAGGTATGGCAGCGGCAAGACTTGTAAATGTTCCGGATGCTTCAAAGGTATTGGATGTAAGTGTCATAACTTATGCCAATGAAGCCAAGATGAAATATCTGGGAGTAAGTAAAGAAAGCATTGAAAGCTACGGCGTTGTCAGTGAAGAAGTGGCAAAACAAATGGCAAAGGGAGCAGCTTCTTTAATGGGAGCTGAAGTAGGAGTTGGTATTTCCGGTATAGCCGGTCCTTCCGGTGGGGTGCCAGGAAAGCCGGTGGGCACAGTTTGTTTTGGATTCTATATAAATGGAAAAGTTTATAGTTTCACGGAACACTTTGGAAATCCTGGAAGAAATTTTGTAAGGGACGAAAGTGTTACTTTTGTGTATGAAAAGCTTATAGAACTTCTTTAAATATTGTGCTACACTAAAATTTGCACATATGAACTTCAGTTTAACCCGGCTGAAAGAATGTGATTATACTAATAGATGAACGGAGTTTAATAATAAGAAAAATGAAGTATGATGTTATTATAATTGGTGCAGGCCCAGGAGGAATCTACTCAGCATATGAGCTTGTAAAAAAGAATTCTGATCTTAAGATCGCAATCTTTGAGACAGGAAATTCTCTTGAAAAAAGAAAGTGTCCTATTGATGGCGTGAAAGTTAAGGGATGTATCAATTGTAAGAGTTGTGCCATTATGAATGGATTCGGTGGAGCCGGAGCATTTTCAGATGGTAAATATAATATAACAAACCAGTTTGGTGGAAATTTATATGAATTCATCGGAAGAAATAAAGCAATCGAACTTATGAGATATGTTGATGATATCAATATGAGTCATGGGGGAGAGGGAACAAAGCTTTATTCTACAGCAAATACAGCTATAAAGAGAAGATGTCTTGAAGTTGGTCTTCATCTTCTTGATGCACAGGTACGTCACTTGGGAACAGATATAAATTATGTGGTTCTTGAAAAACTTTTTGATGAATTAAAAGATAATGTAGAATTCCATTTTAACACACCGGTTGAAAAGGTTCTTATGATTGGTGAAGAAAATGAAGGCTTTAAGATACTTGCCGGCGGACAGGAATATGAATGTAAGAAATGTATCATTTCTGCGGGACGTTCTGGTTCACACTGGATGGAGACAGTATGCTCAGATCTTGATATCCCTACAAAGTCAAATCGTGTAGATATAGGTGTCAGAGTTGAGCTTCCAGCTGAAGTATTTAAGCATCTTACAGATGAATTATATGAAAGTAAGATCGTATATAGAACAAACAGATACGAAGACCTTGTAAGAACATTCTGTATGAATCCAAGAGGTGTTGTAGTTAACGAGAATACTAATGGTATCATTACAGTTAATGGTCACAGCTATGAGGATCCATCAAGATATACAGATAATACTAACTTCGCTCTTCTTGTATCAAAGCACTTCTCAGAGCCATTTAAGGATAGTAACGGATATGGTGAGAGTATTGCAAGACTTTCAAATATGATCGGCGGTGGCGTTATAGTTCAGCGTTTCGGTGATCTTGTAAGAGGTAGAAGAAGTACAGAGAAGAGAATTCAGGAGAACTTTGTTGTTCCAACACTTACAGCAACTCCTGGTGACCTTTCACTGGTTATGCCTAAGCGTATCCTTGACGGTATTATTGAAATGATCAATGCTCTGGATAAGATTGCTCCAGGTACAGCAAATGATGATACTCTTCTTTATGGTGTAGAAGTTAAGTTCTATAACATGGAAGTATCTATAAATGAAAACCTTGAGACAAGACATCCTGGACTTTATGTTATTGGTGATTGTAGTGGTGTTACTCACTCTCTTTCACACGCATCAGCAAGTGGTGTTTATGTAGCAAGACACATTTTAGATAATATGTAATCTGATTTTTGATTAAGGTAAAGATCATGAATGAATATAGTCCGGAACTTACAACTCTATGCTATATAGAAAAAGATGATAAGTATCTTATGCTTCACAGAGTAAAGAAAGAGCATGATATCAATAAAGATAAATGGATCGGTATAGGAGGACATTTTGAGCAGGACGAAAGTCCTGAGGAATGTCTCTTACGTGAAGCAAGAGAAGAGACGGGGCTTATTCTTACATCCTATAAAATGAGAGGTATAGTAACTTTTATATCAGGAGATGGATGTACGGAATATATGTCTCTTTATACGGCGTATGATTTCACCGGAGAAATTGGTGAATGTAATGAAGGCACTTTGGAATGGGTTGAAAAGTCCAAGGTGTATGATTTGAATATCTGGGAAGGGGATAAGATATTCTTTAGATTGTTAGAAGAGAGAAGAGATTTCTTTTCACTGAAGCTTGTCTATGATGGGCATGGTAATCTTATAGAAGCTGCCCTGGATGGCCGTAATATGGAACTGGATAAATAGAAAAAAGTCAAGTGGCAGAGGAAACTCTGTCACTTGACTTTTTATAAAAAAGAGGTAGTAAGTTGTTTATTTTCTTGAGCCTGGTTTTAATGGGATAAGACGTCCAACTGAATCATAGTATATGGCATAATCTTTTCCGAATTCCATTCTGAGCCAGAGTTCTTCTGTCTTTTTAAGAACTATAGTAAATGCGACCCAATATATAAATAAAAGAATATAAAGATATACATTTCCGTAGATGAAAAGTACTGCTGCATTTACAAATAAAGCCGCGGTATCCATAGGATTTCTGACGTAGGCATAAACACCGTCAGTTATAAGGCGGCATGCTATTACTGCGTTTTCAATCTTTGAATCGTTTTTCGCTTTAAAGAATAACAAATAGGCAAAGAATAACAGAGCAATTCCGAGTACTATGTAGATGCAGCGCTCCCAGCTTCGGTTTGTGAGACCGTTTGAAAGAAATCCCGTCAGGGCGCATATCAGTATCATTAAAGCTGTGAGAACAAATGATCCTATAGCAACATAAAATGCAGCTGATCTGTATGGATACTTCTGCTTTGATGTGGCAACGATAGGTTCAAGGTTATATATGTCATTTCCTGGTATATCATTGTTAGTTTCTTTAATATCTTCCATATTGACTTCCTCATTAGTTTTTATTGCTTGGGATGTTTAAAAACAGCTATATTATACCACAGGATAAGTGGTTTCGATATATTTTGTTTGTAGAATAGAGAAATTTTAAGTATAATAACTATTAAGTGTGACCATTTTTAGGAAACAACGGATAGAAAATAGTTAGAAAGAGGTAAAGCTGTATGTCATATATGGCTTTGTATAGAAAATTCCGTCCGGATAACTTTGATGAAGTTAAGGGACAGGAACATATAGTTACTACACTTCAGAATCAGATAAAACATGACAGGATAGGACATGCATATCTTTTTTGCGGAACAAGAGGTACTGGTAAAACCACCATTGCAAAACTTATGGCAAAAGCGGTGAATTGTGAAAATCCCAAGGATGGAAGTCCTTGTGGGGATTGCCCAAGCTGTAAAGCTATAGCCAGTGGAACTGCTCTTAATGTAATAGAGATAGATGCAGCGTCAAATAACGGTGTAGATAACATCAGACAGATAAATGAGTCAGTACAATATTCACCTTCACAGGGGAAATATCTTGTATATATAATCGATGAAGTGCATATGCTCTCGACAGGGGCATTTAACGCATTGTTAAAGACTTTAGAAGAGCCGCCTTCATATGTTATATTTATACTTGCTACAACAGAGGCCCATAAGGTGCCAATAACCATAAAATCAAGATGCCAGAGATATGATTTTCACAGGATATCCATCGAGACGATTTCGGGCAGACTGGCAGATCTTATGGAAAGAGAAGGAGTGGCAGCTACAAAAGAAGCTCTTGATTATGTAGCCAGAGCAGCAGACGGTTCTATGAGAGATGCCCTTTCTATATTGGATGAATGTGTTTCATTTAATCTGGGTGAGGAACTTACTTTTGACAAGGTGATAAAGACCATAGGAGCCGTGGATATAGAAGTTTATGTGGAACTTACCCGGGCCGTAAGAGAAGATGACACAAACAGAGTCATGACTCTTATAAATGATGTGGTATGGCAGGGCAGAGATCTTACTAAATTTGTAGATGATTATATCTGGTTTATGAGGAATATGCTCTTCATAAAACTTTCACCGGAAGTGGCAAAGAACCTAGAGCTTACTGAAGAGAATGTTTCCATGTTAAAAGAACTTGGGGAGGATTTTGTTGAAGAAGATATCACCAGATATCTTAATGTTCTACAGGAACTTTCCATTGCAGTCAGAAATTCCACCATTAAGAGGATAACTCTTGAGATGGGTATGATAAAGATGATGAGACCAGAGACTGGAAATGATAATGAAGACATTTTAGCAAGGCTTAACCGTCTGGAGAAAAAGTCAGATGAAATGCAGGCAAAGACAGTAACTCTTGCTTCAGATCTAAGGAATCTTGAAGAAAATGGAGTTGCACTAAGAGGCAGTAAGCAGGCAGTAAGTAATGATTCCCAGACGGATGACATTTTCCAGGGGATGAGTGATGAAGAAAAGTCAGATCTTGTAATGTCAAATCTAAAAGAAGAATTTCCTGGTGTGGAATTTGAAGAGGTTGAAGAGATAGCAAGATCCTGGAAGAAGGATGTTCTTCCAAAACTAAAGAGACCGGTTAATACCTACCTCGCGAGGGCGACAGTTATCCCGCTCCATAAATCAGACGGAGAGGATACCTGCGGACTAGGAATCGTTCTGAATTCTGCAAATAAGAATTCGGTTGATTATACATATTTTCATCCAAAGGCTGAGCCGGGAGAAAAACCTAAGGATAATCTTGGCAGGCTGAATGAGGAGATATGCGAGATTTTACAAAAAAATATCAAGTTGCAGCTGGTGGAACAAAAACAGGATGCTGCTGAAAAACGCACATTTGCGGGACTTGATTTAAATAAGATCAACTTCGATGTAGAAGTTGAGGATGATTAATGATCAATTAAGGAGGATATAAATAAATGGCAAAAAGAGGCGGATATGGCGGAATGGGAATGATGCCAGGTAATATGAACAACCTTTTAAAACAGGCTCAGAGAATGCAGAAGCAGA
>DFFQ01000178.1:0-14179 GCA_002371025.1 Lachnospiraceae bacterium UBA3772
TCATATCATGCTGATACTGTCCAACACCAATAGCTTCGGGACTGATCTTAACTAATTCAGCAAGAGGATCCTGCACACGTCTCGCAATAGAAGTAGCTGATCTCTGTCCTACATCAAAATTAGGGAATTCCTCAGTAGCAAGCTCTGATGCTGAATATACTGAAGCACCTGCCTCATTTGTAATAAGATAACTAACCTTCTTATCCTTTACCTCAGAAATGATATCTGCAATGATTGCTTCTGACTCTCTGCTGGCTGTACCATTTCCGCAAGAGATAAGATCGATATCATATTTTTTTATCAGCTGTTCAACTTTATTCTTTGCAGCTCTTATCTTTTCATCAGTTGTAGGTGCTGTTGGATAAACAACTGCTGTATCAAGGACTTTACCCGTCTTATCAACAACTGCAAGCTTACATCCTGTTCTAAATGCAGGGTCCCATCCAAGAACTGTACAGTTAGCAATAGGAGGCTGCATAAGAAGCTGTCTTAGATTCTTACCAAATACAACGATAGCATTATCTTCAGCTGTTTCAGTAAGTTCGCTTCTTATATCTCTTTCAATTGAAGGAGCGATAAGTCTTTCATAAGAATCTTCAATCGCCTTTTCAAGATAAGGAGTAGTATTTGGATTATCATTTAATATCATCTTCTTTCTGATATATCTGATGATATCTTCTACTGGAGCCTCGATTGAAACAGTAAGAAATTTTTCTTTTTCTCCTCTGTTTATCGCAAGGATCCTGTAACCTGTTATCTTAGAAACAGGCTCACTGAACTCATAATAATTTTCATATACAGATTCAGCTTCTTTATCTTTTCCTTCTGACCTTATGATACCCTTATCGAAGGTTCTTTTTCTTATGTCTGCTCTAATTTCTGCATCATCAGAAATAGATTCAGCAATAATATCAAGCGCACCGTTTATTGCTTCTGTAACAGTATTAACTTCCTTTTCAGGATTAACGAATTTCTTTGCCTCTTCTTCTACAGTATTCTTTGTCATCTCAAGTCTTATGATAGTAGCAAGACCTTCTAATCCCTTCTCTTTTGCAACAGATGCTCTGGTCTTTTTCTTCTGTTTATAAGGTCTGTAAAGATCTTCTACAGCTACCATAGTTTCAGCTTCTAAGATCTTTACTTTAAGCTCATCTGTAAGCTTTCCCTGTTCTTCTATAGATGAAATGACAGCTTCCTTTCTATCCTCTAAATTTCTTAAATATGTAAGTCTTTCGCCCAACTTACGAAGCTGTTCATCATTAAGAGTACCTGTCTTTTCCTTTCTATATCTGGCAATGAAGGGAATAGTACACCCCTCATCAATAAGTTCTATTGCGGCATCTGTCTGCCACTGCTTAACCCCTAATTCTTCTGCTATTTTTTTTGAAATGTCCATAACTAAAATCCTTTTCTTTTTTATTCATTTGAATTGTCAAACTGACTATAATAAAGATCATGGTAAAAACCTCCCTTTGAAAGAAGGAAATTATGATTACCCTGTTCTATTATATGACCATCTTTCATAACAAGTATAGTATCTGCTTCCTTAATTGTGGAAAGCCTGTGAGCTACTATAAAACTTGTTCTTCCCTTCATCATACGAAGGAACGCTTTCTGAATATCAACTTCAGTTCTTGTATCTATGGATGAAGTTGCTTCATCAAGAATAAGCATTGGAGGAAGCTTAAGCATTACTCTTGTTATACAAAGCAGCTGTTTCTGACCTTCCGACAGATTCCCTCCATCCTCAGACAGTATTGTATCATAACCATCAGGTAAACGCCTTATAAATGAATCTGCATGAGTAAGCTTTGCAGCCTTTATTATCTCTTCATCTGTGGCTTCACTATATCCATAGGCAATATTTTCCCTAACTGTACCGCTTTTAAGCCAGGTTTCCTGAAGGACCATGCCATAATTCTTACGAAGTGAAGCTCTTGTCACTTCTCTGATATCATGACCATCTACCTTTATTGCACCGTCATTTATATCATAAAATCTCATAAGAAGATTAATGATAGTACTTTTTCCACAACCTGTAGGACCTACAATAGCGACTCTTTCTCCCGGCTTAACCAAAAGGCTGAAATTCTTAATCAGTTCCTTTTCTTTTACATATGAAAAATCCACATTACTAAGTTCTACGCTTCCGCTTACAGCCTCACTCTCTCCTAAAACATAAGCATCATCTGCTTCTGGGCTTTCAGGTTCTTCACTTATAAGCTCAAACACTCTGGCCCAGCAGGCTATGGCATTCTGAAGTTCATTTATAACACCTGAAATTTCATTGAAAGGCTTAGTATACTGTGTTGAATAATTTAGAAATACCGTAAGACTTCCAACAGTAAAACTGCCTCTTATAACCTTAAGTGCACCAATCACTCCGATTATTGCGTAAATTGAGTTATTTACAAATCTGGTGGAAGGATTTACAAGAGATGAGAAAAAAGTTGCCTTTAATGAAGCGTCTTCTAATTCTTCATTTATCTTATCAAATCTTTCTTCAGCTGCTTTTTCATATGAAAAGGCCTGAACTATCTTTTCATTTCCTACCATTTCATCGATAAGTCCTGTAATCTCTCCACGTTTTTCAGACTGTTTTATAAACATCTTATAGGTTCTTTTAGAGATAAAGGATGCTATAAGAAATGATAATGGAGTAAGGATTATCACAACAAAGGTTATCTTAATATCAATAGTAAACATAAAGATAAGAGTTGCTATTATCGTAAAAACTCCGGTAAAAAGCTGTGTAAAGCCCATAAGAAGACCATCTGATAACTGATCCACATCCCCAATGATCCGGGATACTGTATCTCCGTAGCTTTTTTTATCAAGATATTTAAGAGGAAGTACCTCCAAATGATCCAATGCCTTCTTTCTAATATCTCTTACTACATTATAAGCTATCTTATTATTTATTATTGTCATGATCCATTGAGACATAATGGCAATCGCAGTAACAATAATAAAATATAAAGCAATCTTCTTTAATCCTGCAAAATCCACCAGTCCTTTATCAACAATATGGTCTATGGCAAGTCCTGATAATTTCGGTGCATAGAGCTGAGACAACACAGTGATCACAGCAAACAAAAGTGACAATAACACATAAAATCTATATGGCTTAATATAAACCATAAGTTCCTTTATAACTTTTTTTGATGCTTTACTTTTTTTCATCACACTACGCCTCCTCTCTATCCATCTGAGAAAGGCATATATCTTTATAAACTTCAGAAGTTTTCAGAAGCTCATCATGACTGCCTATGCCACATACATTTCCATCATCCAGAACTATTATCTTATCTGCATATCTTATAGATGAAGCTCTCTGGGAAACAATAAATACCGTTTCATCTTTACAGTTAGCTCTTATAGCTTTTCTTAATGCAGCATCTGTTGCAAAATCAAGAGCTGATGAACTATCATCAAGAATAAGTATATCCGGATGTCTTACAACAGCTCTTGCTATAGTAAGACGCTGTTTTTGACCACCGGAAAGATTCTTCGTTCCCTGTTCTATAACAAAATCAAGTTTCTTATCTTTTTCATCTACAAAACCTTTAGCCTGAGCAATCTCTAATGCTTTATCTATTTCTTCATCTGTAGCGTCAGGTTTGCCCCATTTCATATTGTCCCTGATTGTGCCTTTAAAAAGAACAGCCTTCTGCGGAACAATACCTATCTTTCTTCTTAATTCTTCCTTATCATATTTAAAAACATCTTTACCATCTATAAGAACAGAACCCTTGGTGGCTTTGTAAAATCCCGGAATAAGATTAACCAGAGTGGATTTTCCAGAACCAGTACCACCTATGATACCGATGATATCACCCTTATAAGCTTTAAAGGAAAGGTTAGACAAAGCTTCTTCTGTTACTCCGGGGTAGGCAATGGATACATTATCAAATTCCACCACAGGCTTTTCCTTATGTTTACTCTTTTTATTAACTGTATCAGCATTCTTAAATGTTACAGATGGCTCTTCTTTAAAGATAAATGCAATTCGGTCTGCAGAGGCAAGAGCTTTAGTTATAGTTACAATAAGATTTGCAAACTTAATAAGCTCCACCAATATCTGTGTCATATAATTAACAAGAGCAACCACATCTCCCTGAGAAAGAGAACCCACATTTACTCTCAATCCGCCTCTCCAAAGAATAGCTATGATACCCATATTAATAATGAGATATGTAACAGGATTCATAAAAGCTGAAAGCTTTCCTACTTTAAGGCTTGCATTCATAAGCTCTCGTGTCGAATGGTCAAAGGCTTCTCTTTCTTTTCCTTCATGATTAAAAGCCCTTATAACTCTTGCTCCGGAAAGATTTTCTCTGGTAAGCAGGGTAACTTTATCAAGTTTTTTCTGCACATCCTTATATAAAGGCAGACTCTTAAATGTAATATAAAAAACCACCAGGCAGAGTAATGGAAAAATGATAAGGAAAATCATGGAAACCTTAACATCCACCAAAAATGCCATAATAATAGCTCCAAGGAAAACAAATGG
Organism: Lachnospiraceae bacterium UBA3772; assembly: GCA_002371025.1. Classification (GTDB taxonomy): domain Bacteria; phylum Bacillota; class Clostridia; order Lachnospirales; family Lachnospiraceae; genus Eubacterium_Q. Next base: position 4,514 of record DFFQ01000178.1, read on the forward strand.
AGAACGAAGGAATAATCTAAGGAACATATTTACTCCTGACTGTATCTGATTCACATCCGATGTCATCCTTGTAATAAGGGTTGATGCCCCCAGTTTATCAAGTTCCGGATAAGATAAACTGTTAATATGACGGAACAAGTCCCTTCTTAATTCTTTAGCAAATCCTGTTGCTGCCTTAGCAGCAAAAAACTGAGCAGTTATAGAACAACCAACTCCCACCACTGCCAGCAAAATTAAAATACCGCCCATTTTTATAACATAGGCGGTATCTGAATTCTTTATACCGCAGTCAATGATACGCGCCATAACAAGAGGTACTATCAGCTCAAAAATCGCTTCCAGCATCTTGAAAAATGGTGCAAGTATCGACTGCATTTTATAATTTTTTAAATACTTAAGTAAATCTTTCATTTAAAACTCCAGTAATTGACAGGTTTTTAATGCTTAGGTGCATTATCCTCCACAGATGTCTGATTAAGAGTATATCCATCCTTAACCTTAGTCATCAGTTCTTTAGCATATTCCACCGTATCATCATAAGGAACCATCATATAAGCATTTACACCCATTGCAGCAGACATGGCTGTTGTTCCTGATCCATCAACAGAATAAGTAACAACATTCCATCCCTTCTGGGTACTGATCTGATCCTTTACTATTTCACCTATTTCATCCTGGGTCATATTTGTCTGGAAAGTACCAGATAATTCCGACATGATAGATGAATAATTTGTTAGTATGTTAGTTGACGTCATTCCCTGTATAACAGCTTTTATAACTGCCATCTGATGTCTTCCGCGGGCACGGTCACCATCTGCAAATGAATATCTTTCTCTGGAGAAAGCAAGTGCCTGGACACCATTTAGATGATTTGAACCTTCAACAAATGTATAGCCACCTGCTGAAAATCTGGCATCGCTGACAACATCAACTCCACCAAGTTTATCAATGATACTGGTAAAACCTGTAAAATTAACACGAATATAATAATTTAGATCTATATCATAAAGATCTCCAAGTACATCCATAGATGTATCAATGCCATAAACACCGGCATGAGTAAGCTTATCCTTAGCTCCATCAAAAATACTAAATGGAACATAAAAATCTCTAGGTGTTGAAACAAGAAGAATATTATGAGATTTAAGATTTATAGTTGCGATGATATTAACATCAGAACGGCTCTTTGTAGTTACCGGACCATATGTATCAATACCGCTTATATAAACCGAAAAACATTCAGGAAGATATTCATATGAACTGGAAACATCTTCCTTTTTCGTATCATCATTCTTTTTAACAACCTTTATTTCTGTTTCTACACTTGTAGAATATATAGCTCTTACAGTCTCATTAAACTTCGCGTATCCTTCCATAGATGAAAGTGCATCCATATAAGCATCCGAAAGAATAAATGAATCAATACTCGACGATTTCATAGCCGAAACAAGATCTATAATAGATGGATATTCAACAATATTCATCTTAACTGTAGAACTGGATTCTATTGTAGTTATAAGCTCATTAACTACTTCTCTATCTCCAACCTTAAGAATACCAAATTTATAATCACGACTTAAAGCATCATTTATATTTTCCGCCGGATCATCTTTTGCAACATACACCTGTATCACTTCAGACTGAGTATTTGCTGAGGTTACTTCTCCAATAGTCCTGTTGGTAATATAAACATAATAGATAAGCACCATATCAATAATTATTCCAATTATAAGAAGTACTATACCAATTATTCTTACTTTACTCCTTTGCTTGTGGTGTTTTAAAACCTTTTGCAATATAAGAAGCAGTACCGGTATTATGATAAATACTATCAAAAGAAGTGTAACATAAAACGTAGGTACAATCTTTGTAAGTAATACCATACCCAAAAGTACTAAAGTAGCAATTATATTAAGAGCAAAAAATACATAAAATAATCTTTTCTTTAACATCTAACCTTCCTCCAGAAAAACTCTTTTTAGTCAAGCAATTCCTTTACTTTATCCATAGCTGCAAGTATAACGGCATCCATATCATAATATTTATATTCCCCTAATCTGCCGCCAAATATAACCTTATCCTCTTTATCTGCGAGGCATTTATATTTTTTATATAACTCAGTATTTTTTTCATCATTAACAGGATAATACGGCTCATCCCCTGGTTTCCATTCAGAACTGTATTCCTTAGAAATGATGGTATGAGGAATATCATTTCCCTCATTATCTTTGCCAAACTCAAACCACTTATGTTCAATTATCCTGGTCCAAGGAGTTTCTTCATCAGTATAATTTACTGCTGCATTTCCCTGAAAATTAGGAATTTCCATTTTTTCTGTTTCAAATCTGACTGATCTATATTCCAGATCACCAAGGCAATGGTTAAAATATCCATCAATGGGACCAGTATATATAACCTTATCTGCAAGTTTATCAAATTCTTCTTTAGATTCAAGATAATCCGTGGAAAGTCTTACCTCTACATCACCAATAAGATTCTCAACCATTTTTGTATATCCCCCTACAGGTATACCCTGATAGAGCGCATTAAAATAATTATTATCAAATGTAAATCTTACAGGAAGTCTCTTTATTATAAACGCAGGCAGGTTGACACAATCTCTTCCCCACTGCTTTTTTGTATATCCCTTTATTAATTTCTCATATATATCAACACCTACAAGAGAAATAGCCTGCTCCTCAAGATTAACAGGATAGAATTCACTATTTTTATCCAATCCTCTTTCAAGCTTTTTTTCTCTTATATAGCTTTTTTTTTCTTCTTCAATCTTCTTTCTTGCTTCCTCCGGTGTCACCACATTCCACATCTTATTAAAAGTATACATGTTAAAAGGAAGAGAATAGAGTTCTCCCTTATAATTTGCAACCGGTGAATTTGTAAATCTATTGAATTCAGCAAAATTGGATATATAATCCCAGACTTTTTTATTATTAGTATGAAAGATATGAGCACCATACTTATGAACATTGATGCCATCCATACACTCTGTATATACATTTCCGGCAATATGATCTCTCTTATCGATCAAAAGCACTTTCTTACCTGCCTTATTAAGTAAATTGCAGCATACCGCCCCATATAAACCGGCACCTACAATCAGATAGTCATATTCCATGTTATGCCCCCTTAATAAAAGTATGAGACTGAGCTGCTAAATGCAGCCCGTCCCATATATTTTAAACCATATTATTCTTCTGAAGTTTCAGGCTCTGTTGGTTCATGAGTTTCAGAATCTTCTGAAGTTTCTGAAGGAACTTCTTCAGATGTTGTCTCTTCCTCTGTTATTTCTTCCGATGTTACTTCTTCTGTTGTTACTTCTTCTGTTGTATCCTCTTCAGTTGCTTCGGTGGTTTCTTCTGTCTCCTCCGATGTATCTGTTGTTTCAGTATACTCTTCTGTTAATTCTAAGAAATCATTATTATTATGATTATGATATTCAGGCTCTCTACCCTTACCTGATGTTGTTGGAGGCGCTTCAAGGATATCATCTGTTATCACTTTTCCATCCATAATCATATCTATAAGTTCAATTGCCTTCTGTACTGTTGAATAATCAGGATACATTACATAAGCCATTTCTCCTGGTGCAGATGCTGTAAAATCTGAACCATCAGAACCAGTAACAGAATATGTTCTTATATCCCACTTGGCATTATCTCCAAGCTGCATCTTAACTAATGATGATATCTGATCAGCAGTGAAATTAGTAAGGAACATACCTGAAAGAGCATCTAAAATATCTGAGTAATTAGCAAGCACTGAAGAACTATCCTCTGTAAGTTTCTTAATAAGTGCCTGTATAAGTCTCATCTGGTTGTTACCTCTTTCACGGTCACCTGTTGCAAAAGAATACCTTTCTCTTGCAAAGAAGATTGCCTGATCACCGTTAAGGTAATTATCACCTTCACAATATGAATAATCTGAAAGTGAAGAATCAAACGCCTGTGGAGAATAAACTGTTATACCTCCAAGGATATCAACAAGCTTTGAGAAACCGACAAAGTTGATCTGAAGATAGAACTCAGCCTTAACTTCATACAATTGTTCAAGAGCCTCGATTGAATCCTCCATTCCATAAAGTCCACAGTGAGTAAGCTTATCGAGTGCTCCTCCACAAGCCGGATTAGGGACGTAGAAATCTCTAGGCGTATTTATCATAAGGATCTGCTTTGTATTTGGATTAACCACCATAATGATATTTGAATCAGAACGGCTCTTCTCCATAGTAAGAGTCTCTTCTCTTGTATCAGATCCACTTATATATACAACAAATGGTTCAGATGTAACCTTTGTCTTACTCTTTGACTTATCACTCTTCTTTGTCTTTGTTTCAACAGATATCTCATATATAAGCTTAGTCTTTGATTCAAAGTCCTTAAATCCTTGTGTATCTTTTATGATATCAACAAATGACTCATTCATTATAATGGCCTTAACTTCCTTTTTATATAAGCCATTAGCAAGTTCAACAACGCTTACATATTTCTTAGGAGTTACTGTGGTACCGATAGCTTCCCCGAGCTTAGTTACCGCAACCTGAGTATTCTCCTTATCATATGAATCCATGATCGCAAATGTGTATTTCTTTGCATCCTTAATGTCCTTTGCCGGATCATCAGCAAGTACATATACCCCATATTTTGTAGAAACAGTAACATTATCATCCGTTACATTTGCAATGGTTCTGATAACCTTATCTGTAAATAAATCCACAAAAATAGATGCTAATATAACAATAAGTGAAATAACCGCTCCAATAATCCTTCTCACTCTTCTGGCCTTATAAGGCTTTCTTACGTTAATTCCAGCAATAAAAAGTACCCAGACTGCGCCAAGGATCACAAGTAATACGCATAAGATCCCAATCACAAACTTAAGTGGTAACATGTTAAGTCTGACTATCTGAACGAACATAACTGCTTCAGCTAGAAATAACACAACTAATATAGATGATGAAAGTATCACCCAACTTTTTTTACCAAGCATAATTCCCATCCTCTTGTTATAATTGATTCCTGTCTCTGACGTGCAAAAACATAACTATTATAATTTAGCCACATGATAATATCAATATCAAAAAGAGAGAAACGTCTTAAACATTTCTCTCTTTTTTCTTAATTTTTTATGAACTTTCTTCTTAATTTAATTGCAGACCTTAATTATACCAAGAAGTTTTTTATCATATTGTTTACAATATCTAAGGAATGAGATAAACTCCTCTTCTTTGGTAATTCCTTCACTATAGACATATATAAGTTCACTGTCACCTAATGAATAAAAATCTTCATCTACACCTAAAACTCTGTTCTTTACTTTAATAGCTTTAGAAAGATCTTCATTTAATTCCTTGGCATTTTTTGTTGATGATACAATACCGATACTTTCGATACCATTATGTTTGCAGTAATTCTTAATCTTAGTATTGATCAATGAAAACTGCTCATCACCTGATTTATCTCCATAAATCAGATTAAATACAAATCTTGAATTAAATATTCTCTGAAGAATTCCCTTTGGCTTATATTCGGAATATGAACCAAATTCATAAATACCGAGTTTATCTATATCAATATACATTAACTTAGCTGGAAGAAGTAATAAAATAAAGTAACAGATCACATATACCATAACTCCAACTGCGAATCCCAGAACAAAGTATTTCTTACTAAAGTATACCTTGATGCAATTCTTACTTGCAGGTGCAATTCCGTCAGATGCTGTCTCTTCACTTATTCCACCTGTATAGATATCACCAACCTTTTCTTCTAAAGATTTAATGATAAGCTTTACAGACTCTTCCATATATATTCCTTCAAGCTTGGATTTGACAGCTTCTAATTCAACTGCTGATAAGCTAAGCGCCTTAGTATCTGTTTCTAATTGAAGTACATTCTTATACTGAGAATTCTGTGAATTGATAAGTGACCAGTCATAACGGGTATTAAATGTAGAATAAAGAAAAACTATAGAATAGTCAGCCTTTACTATATCAGTTGCCTTAATACTGTCTTTAGAACAGATAAGCTTATTAATATCTGAAATGAGACCATCGGCATCAACTCCATCAGGTATTATAATATTAAGTGAAAAAGGTGCTTTATTTTCACCACTTGAAACTACCGACTGAGTTTTATCATCATTATAATATAAGCTTTCAAATGTAAATAATTCTTTTACATAATAAGCTTTCTTATCATTTTCATTTACATCTGGGAACAGATATAAAAGTTTCTCTACAAAATCATCTGAAGAAGTATAATTCTTCATAAGATTCATAAGAACATTTGAATATGAAGCATCACTGCAATCAATATAATAAGAGAGTGTAACCCTCTTTTCATTATCAGGATTAATATTCATCAGATATGAATTTTCATAATAATTCGTCTGATAAGCAAGTCTCTTAAGCATTGCAGCGGCATCATTTACATTGGCCTGTTCTGTGTCCGAAAGCACAGTCTCCTCTGCTTTTCCTAAAGATGCAACTATATCGTTGGCATTCTTCTTATCTTTATGATATTTAAGCCCTGTAAGACCCACTCCAAAAATAAGACCAAATAAAAATGCCACCTTCCATCTTATTAATAATTTTCTGAAAATATCACCTATATCAATCCTGTTAATATCTTCAAGCTGGTAATTTTCCATCATTTATCTCCTTCATTTTAATTCAAGGCCGTAATAATTAACTATTCCTTTGCAGACAGCTGAAGCCTGCTGGTCAAGTTTAGCCTGCGAACTTAAATATGCATCATATTCCGCCTTGTTGTCAAGGAAACAATGCTCAACTATAAGTCCTGGGAATCCAAAAAGCTTACTATGTCTCTGAATAGCATAATAATCGCCAAGAGATCCATCTCCATAAATAGGATAAGATTTATTAGTTCTAGTCTTTGCTCCTCTGTCACTAAGGCCAAGTGATACCAGCTGATTCTGGATGGAATATGCAACTCCTCTTCCCTCTTCATAGATATTATATCTATAATTCTCATTTGGATACCAAACCTCGGTGCCACTTGCACTATAACCAGATCCTGACGCATTAAGATGTATACTTATAAGCAGATCTGCGTCATGTCTAAATCCAACCTCGCATCTTTCATTTAATTCAATGGAAACATTGTTAGTCTCACGAGTCATATAAACTCTGACATTATCATACTGTTCCAATTGTTTCTTTAAACTTTTAGCTATATTAAGACAGATATTAGTCTCATTTGTGATTCCATAATCCTTATTTGTGCCATAGAAGATTTTCTTTCCATCATCATCTTCATGTCCCGGATCGATCACAATAACAAGATCATCCTTACTGGTATTTTCATAAGCATTATTTGTTGCATCCCTGTCATAATATCCTAATGAATCAAAAATATAATATTTATCGTCGATCCAAAGTCCCATATCCTTTGGATACCAGTCACCATCAAGGAAGTACCAGCCTTTATCATTCTGAGCCCACTGACCATTTGAATAAGAATAATCTTTACAGCCATTTCTATAATACTGACCGTCTATATATTCATTATTAGCCAGGTAACCGTCTGTCTTAAAATAATAATATGTGCCGTTGATCTTATACCAGCCGTCCTTTAAGATCCAGCCATAATTCCAATATTTCCAGCCCTTGTCACAAAGTATCCATCTTCCCTCGTTATACATGGTACTGGCTGTACCATCTGTATTAACATAGACACCTTTTACAAATTCATCAGAATATAAATAGCCTCTCTCACCAAAATAATAGCCTTCACCATCGATCCAGACAATCTGATTTTTAGGATACCAGCTTCCATCCTGATACCATGTCCCAGTATCATTTGACTTCCAGGTACCATGTTTATATTTTTTACTCATTCTTCCGTCGCCAGCTAACCAATATCCATCACGATATTCGTTATGAGCCATATAACCATCAGAGTTAAAATAATACCAGTCCTTTTTTATAAACTTCCATTCACTCTTTGCATATGAGCCATCGGAATTTTTAAACCACCAGCCATTATCATCATGATTCCAGCCAATCTTTGTTGCTGCATCAACTTTAAAGCTTGTAGGAACAAGACTGATGCCTATCATGGCAGCAACTGTAAATGCTGTTATTCTTTTTAATATCTTCTTAAACATTTTATCTTCTCCAGAATTTATATTTATTAATAATACATAATATCAAGGTCTACATCTCCATCTATACCAGAGACTTTCTTATAACTTTCCCCCTTGAAATTAAGATCTGAAGAATTCCCCTTACAGCAATACTGCCAGAAACTAAATTTCTGTTTCATAAAACACTGATGCTCTTCCCACTGAGCACACCAGACTTTTACATCACCAAACTCCTTAACATCCATCATGGTAGTAAGCCAGTTATAGCTTGCATATACTCCGGGTTCATAACCACTTTCCCTTATGGTATCTGCAAACGCTTTAACAAGTTTATTTCTCTGGTCATTTGTAAGACGAGCCGCATTTTCTGATTCAATATCAAAGAATATAGGAAGATCAGGAGTAACACCAGACTTCTTAACTTTTTCAATAGCAAGACGTGCTTCTTTCTTTGCTTCTGCCTCAGTTGAAGCTACAGAGAAATAATATACGCCGACCTTTACTCCATTCTTCTTAGCATTAGTCATATTGGTATAGAATTTTGGATCTATACCTGTGTCAACCACACCTTTATGGTCATTACATCTTATAACCGCAAAGTCAATATTCTTAGAAGCTTTAGACCAGTCAATATCTCCCTGCCACTTTGAAACATCTATTCCTGCCATGGCTTTTATAGGTGACTTTCTCTTATCAATCCAATATCCATTATTATCAAAGCTGTAATTAACTCCATCGATTTTTATAGTTGTATTCTTCGCCAGATAACTTCCATCTGAATACCACCAGCCAATTGCATTACTATTCCATTCACCTTCGGTGTATCTTAGATCAAGCTTACCATCGCCAGAAACCCATTTTCCGTCAATATACTGACTAGTTAATTTATAACCTTTTTCATCAAAATAATAAGAAGCACCATCTATTGATAACCATTGTGACTTCGGATACCATCCATTATCACTGTACCATTCTCCCTTTGCATTTGACATCCATTTTCCATGAGAATACTTTGTATCCCAGGTACCATCACCTTTAAGCCAGTATCCTCCCTGATAACAGTTGGTTACCATATAGCCATCATTTGAAAAATAATACCATTTATTATTAATTTTTAACCATTGATTTTTTGCATATGAATCATCACTTACCTGGAATTTCCAGCCATTGCCGTCTTTTTTCCATCTAGAATCTGCAAGTGCATCCTTACAAAATCCAGGTCTGATCAAAGCTATACTAAATGAAAGCGCACAGCCCAAAATAATAGCAAGTTTAGTTTTTTTCATGTTTCACCTCAATACTTTATTAACTACATTATTTTAATCCATAACTAAGTTATAAATCAACATTATTGACGAATTCTAAGAAAATCTTAAGAAAAAAGAATAAGGTCATCTCACAAAAAAGGAAAACGATAGGGGCCATCTGACCAAATAATAAAAACGATAGAGGCCATCTGACCAAATAATAAAAACGATAGAGGCCATCTGACCAAAAAAAGGAAAGGTACGAGTGCACTAAGAATGTGCTTTCGTGCCT
>DFFQ01000178.1:14242-42675 GCA_002371025.1 Lachnospiraceae bacterium UBA3772
TTTGATGTTATGGCCATGGTACGGTTCTCTAAAAAAAGCGCAGCTGTCATATGACAGTTGCGCTGTAATCATAATATACTAGTTTTTCTTCTTTTCCTTTAGCTCACCCATATACTTTTTACCATCTTTTATAAAGCTGATAGCAATAAGTACAAGGACAAAAGCCAGTGGGAAGGCTGCTATAATACTTACAGCCTGAATATTTGTCATTGAGCTCTCTGAGAAAAGAAGAGCTATTGGAAGAAGGATAAGAAGAAGGCACCACATAAGTTCAACAAGCTTATTAGGATTCTTTCCTTCATCAAGTTTTCTATAACTATAGCATGATGCAATGAAAGCTATTGAGTCAAATGATGTAGCATAGAAAGCGATCATTGTACATATAAGCCATACAAGTACAACTGGTACTATAGGAAGCGTCTTCATCATTGCAATGATAATGTCATATACATTATCGCCATTGTTATACATTGCAATAAAATCAGCTGCACCTGACATATGTTTACCCATTGAGTAATTACCAAGGATTATGAAACTTACAAGAGTTGAACCAACACCAAATACATATCCACCAAGTACAGTCTGTCTTACTGTTCTACCCTTTGAAATCTGTCCGATAAAGAAAGGAGCAGCAACACACCATACCATCCAGTATGCCCAGTAATAGATTGTCCAGTTCTGTGGAAAACTATTCTTTCTGAGCGGATCAGAATATGTTGATAATTCAAAGAAATTACCAAGTAATTTACCAATTGATTCTACACCGGTTTCAATTATATACTTTGTCTCTCCACCAAAGAAAAGAACGAACAATAATAATCCGAAGAATAAATACATGCAGATATTAGCAAGATATGATATACCCTTAATTCCATGAAGAAGTGAATAAGTATAAATAATACATGTTACAAAAAGTATTACTATTGTAACAAAAGTTCTATTGATATGAATTCCAGTAAGAGCTTCAATTGCAGCTGCCATAAGTGGTGTAGCAACTGAGAAAGTTGTAGCTGTTCCCGCAATAAGAGCAAATACTGCAAGAAGATCTATGATTCTTCCCAGGATACCATCTGTATGCTTTCCAAGTAATGGACGACAAGCTTCTGAGAACTTCTGTCTATCTCTCTTTCTTACGTGAAGCATAAATCCAAATGCTACAGCAAGTACAAGGTAGAAAGACCATGGGATAAAGCTCCAGTGGAAAAGAGGGAAAACTCCAGCCCATTCCTGAATTGAACCCATTTCTGCAATATGTGGCTCAGCAGCATACATTACCCATTCTGAAAATGAATAAAAGAGAATATCTGCTGCAAGTCCGCAAGTAAACATCATAGAACCCCATTTAAAGAAACCGTATTTTGGCTTCTCATCTGGGTCACCCAGTACAATGTCACCATACTTACTAAATGAGATAAATAATGAAACAAGAAAAAGTCCAAGTCCAATTATCAAATAATAAGATCCAAGAGTATCACCAAAGAAAAATCTGACCTGACTAACTACAGCATTAGATTTATCCGGAAAAATAAAGAATAATAAAGCTAAACCTACGATGATAGCCAGTGGAACTAATGTGATTATCCAATCCACCTGACTTTTTTTAATTCTTTCAATCATTTTTAAGTTACTCCTTTTCTGTGACCTTAACTATTTTTTTATCAGCATATTTATATGAATAAATATTACCTTTTAAATTAAATGTAAAACCTGCAGCTTCGTTATTTTCACCATTAAAGGATTTAAAGCCATCCATATCACACTCTGACACATTCAGTCGCGCCGCAATACTTTTTAATATTGAAGAACGGGTATTCTTTACATATGAATCATCAAATTCTCTTAATTCATCTATGGTATCAAATTCAAAGATTATATCTGAAGGATACTTCTTCATCTTCATCTTTAATTTATCTATATTTTCGATAAAAATGTCTTCCCAATATTTATCGGCTGTTTCCGGAAGATCATATACTTCATCTAAGATACTGGTAAATCCAGCACTAAATTCTTTATCCCAGAATACGTGTCCTAACATATACCATGATGAAAATCCACCAATAGTTACCTTAGATATAAAACCTTCCTCATCAGTGGTGATGCACCATTCATTTGTTCTTCCTTCTGAATAAAGAGCTGAATAAAATGCGCATTCTTCCTCACTGTTGAAAGGATTATCGTTAAAATAATTATCCGCACAACAGATATAAGTGTTCTTTAATATAGCTTCTACTGCCTTAATACTTGAATTATTATTTCTTGTTGCATAATAAGGATTATGCATCAACTTAACATTGCATTTTTCTTCTAAGTATTGAAAAAGTTCTGCTTTATAACCAGTTACTACATAAACCTCATTTATACCAGCTTCATGTAACTGTCTTATCTGTCTTTCAATAAGGACTTCACCCTTTACCTCGGCCAAAGCCTTGGGTCTTTCATAGGATAAAGGCGCAAATCTGCTGGCTGTTCCTGCCGCAAGTATTACTGCATTATCGACTTTCATGCCTACATCCTCTCTTTCGCATAAGTATAATAGTCTTTGGCATATCGATACTGTCTTAGGCTGTATTCTCCAAATTCAATTCCAAGATGAGCCTTATATTCACACCAGTTGGACCATAAAAGTCCAGCAATGGCTATGTAACAATAAATCTTTGTTCTGATTTCTTCAGGACATTTATCTTCATAATAAATATCAATGATAAAATCAACCATGTTCTTCTCATACATACTGTAAATAGCAAACATTGCAATATCCAGATCCGGATCCTGCATACCTGCATATTCCCAATCAGTAAGTTGAAGCTTCTCTTCTCCATTTTCTTTATAGAAAAGGAAGTTATCACAGTTTGCATCTATATGAGTAAGACATTTCTTTTTATCCAGACCATCTACATAATTTATCAGCTCAAGAACATGTTCTTTTGTCTTCTTATAGTCAGGATAAGAAGAAGGTTCCCCATTCCATAATGATTCATAGAAGTTGATCTCTTTAAGAAGATTAAATTCATGATCAACTTTAAGATTCATATTGTGAAGCTTTTTAAGCAAGGCAAAGCACTTCTGTATATCTTCAACCTTTCTATCATTACAGGTTCTTACACCTTCAAGGAATTTAGTTACTTTATATCCATTTTCAGGATTGATATAGACAGGATCATCACAGAATCCTTTACCTGCAATAGTTTTATATACTTCTGCTTCTTCTTTTCTATTTATAAGCTGATCTGTTCCTTCTCCAGGAATTCTCATAATATATTTATTACCTTCATAATTAAAAAGGAAGGACCTGTTAGTCATACCCTTCTTAAGAACTTCTATATTCTTAATCTCATTAACATCACACTTAAATGCATCTGCAAGTACAAGTATTGCTTCTGACTGAAGCTGTTTAGACTTATCATCTAACTGTCTAAGCTGTTCAAAAGTATTGATCTCATTTACTTTATCATGCTGAATAACTTTTGCCTTAGTGAACATTTTTCCATTTTCATCATATAAGGCTTCTTCCCAGAAATCATTATCATGATAAGCTGACTTAGAAAGGTCTTTCATTCTCTTTTTAAGAGTTGGAGCATCCTTTTTACTGATAAACGAAAGTCCTACCATAGTATTTCCCTGAATATTCTTTGGAATCTTTACAAGCTCATAGCTTCTTGCAAGCTTAACATCGCTACAGCTGTCTTTTTTATCAGTGATCATATACCATGAATAAGCTTCATTTTTTCCAAATGGATTTTCTTCAAACCATACATCTGAAGGTACAATATAACTATTATCTATATATTTTTCAGCTTTCTTAAGTGAATAAAGGTTATTCTTTAAAACGTAATCTGAATTTACTATCAGTTCAACATTGTATTTATCAATAAGATAATCAAACTGTTCTTTCATAAATCCAACTACTACATATATTTTTTTAATTCCCGCTTCATGAAGCTGATTTATAAGTCGTTCAATGAGGATCTCTCCCTTTACCTTAAGAAAAGCTTTAGGACATTCATGATTGATGGGAACCATACGCATACCAAAGCCAGCCGCAAGGATTATTGCATTCTTTGGCTTAAAAGAATCAATATATTCCCTTCCTTTATCAGTAATCTTCATCATGTGAATATATTTATCTTCTTCTAATAATCTTAAAGATTTATTCACCAGACCTAAGGCATGTCCAACATGGGATGCAATCTCTCTTTGAGTTGAATAATCTTTTTCATATAATGCTTTAAGTATATCTGCTTGCTGTATATTCATCGGAACCTCCTTTTTGTTCATGAACAATATAGCACTTTTTTGTACTGAACTCAAGTAGATTTTATCCTTCTAAACAAATATTTTTAGAAAAAACTTCCATGCAAAAAAAACCGACCTCTGAATATTAGATTTATTTCTAACATCCAGAGATCGGCATGAATACTTAATACTTATTCAGTTTTATTACTTAAAACTTTATAATTGTGCATTTACCATCTGCTCCTGCAAACCATCCTGCACTATCAGGAACATACTCATTTACAAGCATGCTTCCCTCATCAAAATAATACCATGATCCATTGTACTTGAGCCATCCATTATAGAGATTTCCATTTGAATCAGCATAGCCCCATTCATTATTATATTTAAACCAGCCTGTTACTAATGAACCATCTCTATTAAAGAAATAATCTTTATCATTGATTTCCATATGATAATAGTTTTCATCTGTATAAGATGAAGGCACAGTAACAAAAACACCAAATTTATAATAGTACCACTTTCCATTCTCTTTTACCCATTTGTCTTTAGGGGCAATACCAGTCTTTGAATCAGTTAATACTCTTACTGTTACATCTCCATATTTAGGAGTTAAAGTTGATTTTCCTTTTATGTATTTTCCATCATCGCCTATAATATAAGCACCAACAGCATCATCTGAAGAAGAAGTGCCATTTTCATAGCTTATTCTTCCTTTTTCATCCTTAAACAGATATATAATAGAATCTGTAACCATTTTACCTTCTTTAAAATAATAGTCTCCCATCCATCCCTCATGGGCTTTACCATTATTATCAAAGTAATACCAAACAGTCTCACCATATTCATTATCTTTATACCAGCCTTTTACCATCTTTCCATCAGACTTAAAGGCATATTTATTACCATCTATTGTAGTAATAGTATTTCTTTTCATTTCTGAATCATTAAAGTAATAATAATCACTTCCTGATTTGATCCATCCTGTATAATTCTGGCCTTCTTTATAATAACGCCAGCTGCTTCCATATTTTGTCCAGCCGTTAGCAACCTTTCCCTCATCATCAAAGTAATATGTTTTGTCATATGATGATGATGAATATACGCGCTTATTATCTTTAAAATAATAAGTTCTACCAGCTAAAGTATGTCCATCTTCAAAGTAATAAGAAGCTCCAGCTGATTTTAACCAGCCATCTTTCTGGATCTGTCCAGTAGCATCTGATAAATACCATCCGTTTGATCCATCAGCATCAACACAGTGATACCATCCCTTATTCATTGAACCATCAGGTCTGAAATAGTATTTCTTACCATCGATTGTTTTTACAGAATCAATAACAAGTCTTCCACCATCAAGATAATACCATTTACCATTTGACTTGAACCATCCTTTATCCTTAACAACACCCTTCTTATCAACAATAGTGATATCACCATCTGATGTAACATAAGGACCACTTGTTAAATGACCATCCTTATCAAAACAATAATATTTATCTTTATCATAAATAATTGTAGATGTTGCCATATCAGGACAGAAATAATACCATTTACCATTTATCTTCTTCCATCCCTGAACAAGAGACCATTTATCATCATTAAAATAGAACCACTTTGCGTCCTCGCTGGAAGTCTGCACCTTCTTCCAGCCTTTGGCAGTTACAACATGACCATACTGATCAGCAACATATAGTTTTGAATCAACATCAAAAACTCCCCTTTGCATAACAGGGTCAAGGTAATAATTAACTCCATTCTGTTTATGCCAGCCGGTTTTTAATTTACCTGTATTATCTAATACATATACCCAGTCTTCTACAGTGGTACTCCAAGATATATCATGTTCATACTTATACCATCCGACAGTAGTTGCAATTTTTCCATCAGAATCAGCTACAAAACAATTTGAACCAACCATAAAAACGCCTGTGGCAACTCTTCCCTTATAAGTATCACCTGGTTTGAAATAATATTTCTTTCCATTTATTGTTCTAAAACCTGTAGCAAGTTTTCCTGTAGAATCTGTTACATAATATAAATATCCATACTTATCTTCAACAAATCCAACCTTTGTTACTTTGTTCCCCTTAGAATCAGCCATATAATAAATATTATTTTCCTTATATGGAAGATTTGCTGTATGAGTTGTTGCAAGTGAAGCATCAATTGTAACTTCCTCTTCCTTTTCCTCAGTTACCACTACAGGATCTTTTTTTACATCTTCTGTTGCTTCTGTAACTTCTTCCTCTGCAACCTCACCTTCTGTAACCACTTTCTCTGTAACCTCATCTTCTTCGAGCTGTAAAGAAGCATCTGTTCCAGTTGCCACAGTTGATGAATCGCTGATTTCATCCGCTCTAACAGTACTTATCTTCCCAAAATTCATACCTGATACAGTAAATGCACCCGAGAGAAGAAATGCTGCTGTAAGCAAACTCTTTTTTCTCATTAACCTTACCTCCGTTAATTAATATTTACTCCAATTATTTTAATATATTTTTTATAAAAAACAAGTAAGAAAACAACCATTTTTCCTAATTTTTAAATACAAAAAAGGGGAGCATATCAAAACACATCGATACGCTCCCCAAAACTATATTTTATCTATTATATTTTATTTTTTAAATGGATTCTTTTCGGTAATCTTTCCATCTGCTCCGGCATAAAGTGCTTTTGTTCCAGCAATAAATGAGTCTGTGATAAGTCGTCCCCTATCAAAGAAATACTTATTTCCTCCATCTTCAAGCATACCATCATAAACTGTTGCGTCTTTATTAAGGTATCCTTTTATTTCCCCAGCTTGTATCCAGCCAGTTGCAAGCTTTCCAGCATTTTGGAAAACGAGGATCACTTCAGTTTTAGTTTTTTCATCATAATGCTGCTCAATTATCTGTCCTTTTCTAGCTCCATAGGTTACTCCTGATGTAAATAAATAGTACAGATCACCGGATGCATCAGTATAAAAACCTTTATCTTTTATTAAATAGCCAGTCTTTTCATCTGTAAATATCACAATGTCTATATCATCATAATCATACATAACTCTCTTAGCAGATAAATAATATAAATTATAAATAGGCAGTGTATATTTACCCTTAACAGCTTTACCCTTATTATCGATAAACATATAATTTACCTTAGATTCTTCATCTAATTCTCCTGAAATATACCATACAATGTGGTATTCATTTTCCTTCTTTTCTTCATTATAAGTAACTTCAAGTAAGCGATCTCTTACCATATAGCCATTTTCTACATAGTAGTCACCAACCCATCCTGTATATGCTATACCATCATCACCAGCATATAACCAGTTGCCATTACCGATAGATTTCCATCCTTTAGTTACAGGTTTCTTTACAGAAAGACCTGCCTTTGAGAACCAGTAAACATGTGATGTTTCACCATCTTCATCAGGAATTACATAATAACCATTCTTATAAACTCCGTAATTTCGGCTATCTTCATATCCATAACCAAAACCACGCTTTTCAAAGATAGGGTATCCTTCAGCTACATAATAGAATTTTCCACCAGGACCTGTTAACCATCCTCTTTGATCTTCTCGATCCTTAAGAACAGTCATACCATATTCATTGGTTGTAAATTCAGTATATTTGTTCCAATTCCAATCCCATTTACCGTCGTTATCAACATAGAAATCATCTGGAGTATAAGCATCTGCAAGCATGATTCCATTATCAAGATAATACCATTCATTTTTCCACTTAAGCCATCCTGTCATGCCTTTTCCATCTTTATCCGCATAGAACCATACTTTATTTCCATAAAGATTAAACTGATACCATTTGTTAACAATAAGCTTTCCAGTACTATCAAATCCGTAATTATACATCTGGTCTTCTTCAATACCATATTTTACTTTTTCAAGTACTTCTTCCTCTTCAATCTTATCTTTGTCATAAAGCCATTCATATCTATTGCTTACTACATATGAATTTTCAACAAAATACCAGTTATCACCAACCTGAACCCAGCCATAATATTCTTCTCCATTTTCAAAATATCTGAGACGATCTGAATCTGAGTCCATATAAATATCTGATTCTTTTACAAGGCCATTAGCTATGATAGCATTTTTTCTAATAGTAAGCTCATAAGAATCATCATAATAGCTTGACATATAGAATCCACCGCCGCCATAGTCAATTAAAGAATCATCTTCTGTTGAGAAGCTATATGTTCCGCCTGAAAGGGCTTCACCATGAATGAAATAATATTTAAATGCTCCGACCGTTTCCCATCCATCTTCTGGTAAAGTACCGTCTTTATATGAATATAACCATTTACCATTACTCCTCTTGTACCATCCATAATTTATGGTACCATCAGGTCTTACATATACTTCTTTATCTTCAATTTCAACAAAAGTATCTACAAGCATTATTCCATCATCAAATACATAATCTTTTCCATCCTGTTTAACAACTTTAATAGCCTCTTCAATATCTTTAAAGCCGTCACTGTCTGGATAAATTACGCCCCAAGGATGATCCTCACCAACAACTAATGGATCATGGCTCACCTGTCCATTTTCATCGAAATAATATTTGTTTCCATCATTATCGATCATCCATTCATCCTGACACATTTCAGGAATAAAATAGTATTTCTTTCCATCAATTTCCTGCCAACCAGTATAAAGCGATCCGTCACTATACTTATAGAAGGTTCTCTCATCTTCAAATTCTCTTTCCTCGTCTTCTCCAGTTTCTGGATTATACCAGTAATCCATTCCCTTATATAGGATTACCTTGCACCATCCTGGTTCAAGACTTATCTTACCTTCATAATCTGCTACGAACTGATCATATCTACGGGTTATACGATTATATCCATTGAAGACGCCTCTAACCATATCGCCTTCCCAATCATTAAAGTAATATAATCCATCTTCAAGCTCAAGCCATCCTGTTGCAAGTTGTCCATCCTCTGATATAACATAGCAGGTATAATCATCAGGTTTTCCCTCTACATTAATATGAAAACCTATCTGTGTAACAGGATTTTCCTCTGGATCTACAAGATAAAGAATATCCCTTCCTGTTTCCGGATCAAATTCCCTAATGATAGATTTTACCATTTCATCATAATCAATAGGTTCTTGCTGATCCAGATATGCAGGAACAGTTTCTTCATTATTCTGTTCTCCGACTGATGAACCCTTAGTATCTGTATCACCTTCAGATGCCACAACATTTTCCTTATTTACGTTATCAATTTCATCGTCGCCCTGGTTCTCGTTATTCATCTCACTGTATGAATATCCGTCGCCTGCTGAATTTTCGTCATCCGCTCGTACCACAGCTATTTTACCTTTGTAAAATCCTGTGAAGGTTAAACAAGCAGATAAAGCAAGTCCAATAAGATAAACTTTCTTTCTCCTCATAAAATGTCCCTCCTAAAATACTATTTAATCAATAAACTACCGGTACAAAACACCTAATAAAATTATACTAAAAAATAGTTTTATATATGTTAATAAGCTGTGAAAACGACCGTTTTATGCCTTGTTTCACCAAATGTTCATGAACAGACCATAAAAAAATACCCTCCTTACTGTTATATCCAGTAAAGAGGGTATTTATCATATTATGAAAGTTTTATTAATTAATGATATACAACTACTTTTGTTCCATAAGGTATATTATCATATATCCACTTTGCTTCTGATAATGATAATCTTACGCAGCCAAGAGAAAGTGGTTTTCCAAGTCTTCCATCAATGATCGTATCTGGTGATGGTTCCTGAGCATATAATACTGAATGGAAAAGATAATCTCCACAAAACTGAGTATAATACCAGAGACGTGCATTATCATGGTCAAAGTAAACACCTTTAGCTTTAGTTGTAAAGGTTCCTTCAATGGTCGGTGTCTTATCACTGCCATCAGAGCACTCAAGATATTTAATATTTGTCCATGATCCATTAGCCTTCTTATAAATACCAACCCTGTGAGTTGAACGGTTTACAAGTATAAGATATGATGTATCACTGTCATAGCCTTTAGCTTTGTTATGCATATTATCTGCATTATATTTTTCCCATGTATTGTCCTTACGTCCATTTTTATCCACATGGTAATTTCCGATCCACATATTTTTCGCCATCATGCCATTGCTCTGAAGATAATAATCTCCGCACCATGTGTCATGAATCATTCTTCCAGATTGATAGAAAGAATACCAGTCATTACCCAGTTTAAGCCATCCTGTAACCATTTTTCCAGATGGATAGAAATAGTACCAGTCTGCTCCGATTTTTTCCCATTCTCTATCCATTATTCCAGAGGTTCTGAAATGATACCAATTTTTTCCTATATATTTCCAGCCAGTCTGCATCCTACCGTTGGAATCAAGGTAAAACCATTCATTATTTACTTTCTGCCAGCCAGTTACCATTGTGCCGCCAGCTCTAAAGTAATACCAGTTATTATTTATCTTCTGCCAGCCGGTCTGCATCTTTCCTGATTCAGAAAGATAAAAAAAATGATCTCTTGATTCTATCCATCCTGTAGCCATTCTTCCAGATGGATAATGATAATACCAGTTGTCTTTTACCTTATTCCATCCTACTGCCATAATTCCTTTCTCATTAAAGAAATACCAGTAGTCATCAATTATTTTCCAACCAGTTACATTTTCACCTTTATCATCATGATAGATCCAGGTAGCATCGCTTTGTTTTATCCAACCAGTAATTATTTCTTCAACTTCTTCATTACCGGTTTCACCCTCATCATTACCTTCTGTATCTTCGCCATCATCTTTTTTTTCAGCATCGCTGCTTGTGGCAACTGTATCAACCTTCTCCCCATCCGAAGCTTCAACCTTGCTAAAAGATAATAGAGATACTGTTATTAACCCACACAATAAAATAAGTTTTTTGCCAACCCTCATAGCACCTCCGTATTTATTTATAAAATTCTATAGTATCAACACTATGATGATTTCTTTCTTCCTTAGGAGGAAGGTCATTATAGTTCGAACCATAATCTACTAAAAGCATTCCTTCTGGATTGTGAGGACATTTAAACTGATGTCCTTCAAATTCAATTCTTCCAAGAGGAAAAATGTCATCATATTTATATTTTAAATCCCATTCATTCTCATATCCAAGATAAAGATATTCCTTAGATGAAAATAAACTAAAGAATTTAAATATTGGAATAAAGAAATATTTAGAAATTCCATATATCATTGAAGAAATAATCGGATGTTTTCCTAAAGCATGCCATTCATTAATAACCTGAAGTCTCTTTATAAATGCTCTTGGCTTCTTCTTAACCCCAAATCCCCAAGGAAATAAATCAACCTGAACTCCTTTATATTTACGCTGATTATGAATAAACTCATCCTTAACATAACAGGAATTAAGGTCTCTTAATACATTATAATGCCTTACAAATCCTTTATCAATGGAATGATCCTGTACAACATAATCATATTTTCCGCTGTTGACTATTTTTCTAAACTTCTTAAGTCCATCAGGTGACATCACTACATCTGTATCATCATCCCAAGGTATAAATCCCCCGTGTCTTACAGCTCCTAAAAGAGTTCCATAACCTATGAAATAATCAATGTCATTCTCAGTACAAACTTTATCAAGGAAGATAAGTAATTCAAGCATACGATCCTGTGCTTTTCTAAGATTACTTCCCTCATAATTATAATTAGCTTTAAGCTCTTCTTCAGTCTCTCCAGTGTTGTAAACCTTCTTATCCATTATCTCTTCCTCTTTTTTAAGAATTCTTTTATATCTTTATTATAAAAGATAGCAAACACTACTACATAAGCTATGCCACTCAGTACTATATCTGATACAAAATTTAATATACGATTTTTTATCAGGTTATTTAAAGCAAAGCATATAACAAATATCAAACCACTGCCAACCAATGCTGTAATAAGAGATTTCGAAACATTACCTATCTTAATCTTTCTTGCATAATAAATACCCATACATGCAAGAGAGGTTTCAGCAAGAAGTGTGGTAAATGCTGCTGCATTTTCTGCATATAATGGAATAAGTATAAAATTTAGTCCAATATTAACAGCCGCACTGATAAGAGTTGCAATAGTAACCTTCTTTTCCATTTTAAAAGGTATCATAACTATATTTATATAAAAATTAGCAAGTAAAGCCGGAGCCAGTGAAAATGCCAGTATTCCAAGAGCTGTTGTTGCCCCTTCAAACTCTGCTCCTGAGAAAATCATAATCAGATTTTCTCTTACCATAAAAAGCCCTACAGAACATGGAACAGTAAGAAGGATAGTAAAATTAAGCACCTTACTTAATTTTGAATTAGCCTTCTCCTTATCATTTACAAGATCATTTGATATTCTTGGAATGATAACTACAAATGCAGCATTTATCATTTCTTTAATAAGCTGATAAAATCTAGTTGCCGCTCCATATAAACCATTATGACTATCATCATACGGAAAGAATAACTTTATTATTGATATATCCGAATTAATGTAAATAAATGTCGCTATTGAACAGGCAAAGAAATACATTATCGGCTTGATATGCTTCTTCATATCTTTTGATATGAGAAATTTAGGCTTTATGCCTAGGTTCTTTCTAATATGAAAGTAATTAAAAAAATTGGCTATGATAACACCTGTCACACTGACAATGGAATAACCAAGTATATCATCTCTGTTTCTTACAAGTACAAAAAGAAGTCCTAAAGCTACAGTCTGAGCTATTATATATCTGATGGTTATAAAGAAATAATCTTCAAATGCACTATTGATCCAATCTGTTCCAATCGTTGTAAAAAGAACTGAAACTGAAAGCACCAGAATAAATGGTGCATAGTCATGAAAATGATCAACAAATATAAGTAAAGCAAAAAGGATCAAAAATGACATAGCTGTTGTAATTATATTAATGGAATATAATTCATTTATCAGCCTTGATAATTTATCTTTATCATCTCTTACTCTTGCACATTCTCTAACTGCATATCTAAGAATACCTGCAGCGGCAAGATATGATATATAATTCACCACATTCCAGCTGAAGGTATATTTACCATAATTATTTACACCTAATACTCTGAACGCATAAGGAAATGTTATCATTGGAAAAATGATAGCACATATCTGTTTAATAATATTTAATAATGCATTACGTTTTACTGATCTAGTCTTCATATTCCTGTCCTTGATAATAATTTTTAATTGCTGATAGTTTCAGGCGATCTCTTATTAATCTCAAGAAGTACCATACTAAAAAGCAAAGCCAGAAGTCTTTGTGGATCAAGATATGACTGAGTGATCAAAGCCACAGCTGCCATAGTGGTAATCCCTATACTTAAGGCTCTCCTCTCCTTATCAGTGTTAATAGTTAACTGTACAATTTTCAGCAAAAATAATATATACCATATTATTGAAAAAATTCCAAGTTTCGCAAACGTACCCACAAGTCCTATATCATCAAAGTGATAATTCTCATCAGGACCATGTATTACCTTATATAAAGTATCTCCTTCATCAGGATTTGCAATACCAAATCCAAAGAAAAGAGTTGAACCCTTCATTTCTGACATATAATAATCAATTGCCCCGGTTCTTGCATATGAAGATCCTGTATTCTCGGATATATCAGCATTTACAGATTTATAAATTTTGTATCCAACTGCTGCTCCCATTAAAAGTCCACATAAAAGAAGGAAAAATGCTCCAAACCTGAGTCTTTCCTTATTGACAACCAAAAACTCAATTAATATTACTAAAACAACTGTAGCAATATAAAATCTTGAGCCATCCACAAGAAGGATTGCTAAAAGTCCCAGTAATGTATATATGATCTCGCATATACATTTTTTGAAATGCTTCTTAAATATAAGATAAGCTGTAAGTATTACAAATATCCTGTTAAATCCTTCAAATACATTATAGATTCTAAATCCCAGCTCAGGATGATTGAAATAATAATCCGGAAGCATAACTCCAAGCTTCATAAAAACAGTATGACTTCTAAGATACATAAATCTTTGAGCCAGGAATAAAAAAACAAGTAAACTCCATACTATTTCAGCCGCCCTAAGAAAGAATCTGAAATTTCTCTTATTGGATAATATCTCTCTTAAGATAAAATAATAAATCAGATTTATAAAAGGAAATAACGGCCATACAACCTGAGTTATCTTATAATCAAATTTTAAAAGCGAATGAACAGATACTCCGGCAAGAATGATATATAAACCTAAAATATATATACCAAATTCTCCAGCAGCAAATTTATGTCTTAATACATAATAAATAAATAAGCAAATACCAAAGAGAGACAGTAACATCTTATTAGTTCCGTCTCCTGAAAAATATTTAGGCAGATTTATCATATAAAAAAATCTGACATCAAAAATAAGAAATATTATAATTATCAAGCTGTTGATATTTATCTTCTTTAAACCATTCATAATTTCTACCATTAAGCCCAGGGATTATTATTATAGCAATCTTTATATATTTCATAAGCATGAATAAGTCTTTTATTCTTAGTAAGTAATGCTTCTCTCGAAGGAACTGACTTAAAGCCACTTGAAATACCATGCCAATGAATTACCTTTATATCACTTGAATAAACTGTCTTATACTTACGAGTCTCACATTTTAAAGAAAGAAGAAGTTCCTCTGCATAAAATCCTGTATCTGGCTCAAAGCACACCTCTTCTTTTTCGATATATTTTCTTGTAAATATAAGGCATGATCCCTGAAGTACAGTTCCATTTAATTCTTTCTCTTTATATAATGAGATAATATTTTCACCTTTTCTTTTATTTCTTATCTCCAGCAATTTAGAAGGGATTAGATTTCTATACTTACGCATTTTTTCACTATGCTGATAAAGACTGATGGCGGCATCAATATTCTCCATCTCTTTCTTTCTTCCTTCTATAAGATCATCAATCTTAGACCCCGGAACTATGTCACTATACATCGGAGACTGATGTTTCTTTTCTCTTGGATTATAAATATCCGGCCCCATCACATAAGCCTTTGTCCTGTTATAAAGCTGATGTAATCTTTCTATAAAATCTTTCTGTTTTATCTCAATATCATTGTTAAGGCATATGATAAACTGAGGATCATAAGACTTCGCCATTTTGTAGGCCTTATTCATACCCATTGAAAAGCCATCATTATTTGAATTATGGTAAAGGATAACATTAGTGCATTCTTTATATCTTTTTTCTAACTGCTTAAAGCTGTCATTATTTGAATTATTATCAAATATAAGGATCTTTGAATCATTTATATCATTTAATCCTAAAATAGAATCCACGCACATACTTGTGGCCTTGAAAGAATTATAATGTAATACATTAAAAAATATATCCATATAAATATTATCCTCTTAAATCTCAAATGAAGACTTTTCTTTAAATTTAGCTTCAAATGCCGCTATAAGTCTTTTCTTTTCCGTATCAAAATCTACTGTAGTATCTGTATCATTTAAGCAGATTATCTTATATCCTGAATTAAGAGCCTTAGAATAATCAACTCCGTTGCCTATAGTAAGATAATCACCTCTCTTAAATACATTATAAGGTGAAAATTCTCCGCGGCCTAATTGATCATATCTAAAGACAAACTGATTGATATCAGTAGCTTCTCTAAATCTATGCCTGCAGGTTGCATCCAAAAGATCCCTGTCTCTTTCCCACACTCTTTCCAATGTAGACTTTTTAAAGCTCACAGGCTGATGATGGAGCATAATTCCAGTGAAATCCGGAAAAAGCATAAGGACTAAAGTCTTAATAAGGCTCTTTCCATACTTAAGTGTGATCCACTTATTCCTGTCTTTTTTAATCACTTCTTTAATATTAAAATACTTTGCAAAATATTCCGCATTATTAAGGAGTATATGATCAAACTGATTATCTGTACCATTTACATGATTTGGATATAAAACCGCCATATCACAAGGAAGACCATCTTTAAAGAAATCTTCCTTAGTTGTCTTATTGCTTAAAAATATATCATCATTAAAGTAGATAAAATTTTCAGCAAGACCTTCGATCCTATGCATATTAAGTTCTATTGTATGTGAGCTGAAAGTTGGAAGATATTCAGCAGGAATATAATCCTTATGATTAACGATATGTAATTTCTCATTCTCAGTATTAAGCCATGAAGGAATATGTCCCCAGGTAATAAAATGAACCTTATTAACCCAGTCAGCATATTTTTCTACACCTCTGAACCAGTATTTAAGGACTTCCCAGTCTCTGAATCTGACTCCATCCTCAGATGTATCCGGCTTATAAATTCTTTTTTCCTTAAGCCACTTTGGATCAGATCCATCTACCCATGGCATTACTATATCAATTTTTTCATTATCACTGATCATTATCAATCAATCCCTTATAATATTCTTCAAGTTTTTTTGCTTCTGACACTATGTCAAAGCCTGCAGCTTTAATCTTTTCCTGTGCTTTCTTATCTCTGGAAAAATCCATGGCAAGGATCTCATCTTTCCATTTTATTGGATCTACTGCCTCTACCCAACTTGTATTCTTTGTAAAATCAGTATCCTTAGTCACACGTGGAGTGTCATTTGCAATACATTTTAGTCCATTAGCCTGAGCCTCAATTATAGATACTGCAAACCCTTCAAATAAAGATGGGAAAGCGAATACATCAAAAACATTTAATACTTTCTCAACATTATTAACGCTTCCAGGGAGAATAACATCCTCACTTAAAGACATTTCTTTTGCCTTATCTTCCAGGTTCTTTCTTAAAGAACCTTCGCCTATGATAAGAAGTTTTACGTTTTTCTTAACCTTTTTTACTTCAGCTAAAACATCTAATAAAAAAGCCTGATTTTTCTGATGTTCAAGTCTTCCTACATTGCCAATGATAAAGTCATCTTCCTTAAAGCCATACTGCTTTCTTAATTCGCGTCTACTATCTTCTGAATAAACATATTTATTTGTATCAATAGCATTATTAAGAATATAGGTTTCTTTAGCCTTCTTCTTTCCGAAAAGCCACTGGGCAGCCACATTACTACATGCCATATAGCCTGTTGCTACCTTTCTTATATCTAATCTGCATTTCTCTAAATAAAGGTATTTAAGAACCGTCTTTAAAGAATCCGGTTTAAATGTATAAGATGTATTGTGGCTATGAGCAATCCTTCTATTTACATTGCATTCTTTAGCAATCTTCAAGATATAAGAACCTATTGCATCTGTATGAGTATGGATAATATCATACTTCATTTCAGTAAATAAGTTTCTTAAATCTTCCTTATTTTTTTCAATACTTTCCTTACGTGGAGTTATCCTATGAATAACAACACCATCATTTAATAATTCCTGAGTAAGAATACTTTCATCATATTCTTTTTTTGTGGCATGAACAGCAAATTCAATTTCTATCTCATTATGATCCATATGAGAATAGTAATTAAGTACAACTGCTTCTGTTCCGCCTCTGTTAAATGGATTATTTAAAACATAAAGTACTTTTATCATAAATGCTCCGCTATCGATATGCTTCCTTTTCCAATTCTTTTGCATGTTCTGAAAGCAATTTTATCTTAACATTTTTAACTATATTTTTATTCAACTTCTTTAATTGAGTCTTATCCAGATTTTTTAATATCTGATAAAGCTCTCCCTGATCTTTAAACATAAGTAAAGAATCATCAGGAATTATATCTTTTGCCCCTACATGATCGCTGATAAGAACAGGCACACCAAAACTAAGTGCTTCAAGCACAGTAAAACCAAAAGTCTCGTACCACACGCTTGGAGCAACGAGAAGATCTGTATCATCAAATATCTTTCCTAAGCCATCAGAATCAAAATGTCCGAAACAATTAAGATATGGTCTTTCTACAGGAGATATGAAAGGTGTATTTAAACTGAAGCGTTTTCCTTCCTCCCATAACTTATCAAGGGTATCTAAAAGCATATAATACCCCTTTGCAGCACTAGGAGCCGCAATATATGTTATTCTTAATTCATCACTGAAATTTTTTTCTTTTTTATTATCTCTTATCTTCTCATGAGATATGGAAATTACCTGTCCTTTATGCCTTCCAAAATATTTCTCATATATCATCTTAGATACAGAGCTGTTAAAATGAATAAAATCTATCTTTCGATAAATTGTATTATAGAAAGCCCTTAACTGAATATAATAACCAACATGTTTAGCTTTCTTAGATTTACTTTCTGTCACATTATTTTCTGTCACTTCATTTAATGCTATATCTCTATGACGTTTTCTAAGCTTCTTAACAACTTTACTATCCTTAAGAGTTCTATATAAAGGTGACTGAAGAATGATCATCTTTTTCATAGACAGCGCAGTCAGATTACATTCTGGACATGCTTTAAAATCTGATACATCTTCACAAAGCTTCCCATTTCTGCATAATGTAACTTTGGGACATATGGCAAAGAAATCATGGCTTGTATAAACTGTCCTAATGCCTAACTCTTTTGCTGCATCTACAAGTTCTTCATGAAGCCCCATAAATGTATGGAAATGGATCACTTCTATATTATTTTCTTTAAGGAATTTTTTATAAACTTCCTTATCACCATTTTCTGTAAATGCCATTAGATCAACAATCCCTTCATCATAAGAAACCGGAAGGGGATTTATAATTTCAAAATTGTTGATACCATAAACTGAAGGTCTTTTTTTAATACGATTTTTCCTGCCTATTATTTTTATCTCTCCAGGCCAGATAAGAGAGACATTATGTCCCTCCATTATCTGTTCCTTACAAAGATCTATGACATATTTAGTTAATCCACCCGTTCTATAAGGTGGAAAGCCTAAAGCATAATGTAATATATTCAAAATGATTCACCTTATTATTTGTTTATACCAAATATTTCAGCATATCTATCAGCTATAAACTGCCAGCTGTATGCGTCACTTATTCTCTTCTTTGCCTTTTCGCCAAACTTATTTAATTCATCATCTGACAAAAGATCTGCCTTATCAATAAGAGAAGCAAGATTTCCATCTTCCTTACTCCAGTAAAGAGCAGCATCCTCTCCTACTTCTTTATTAAATCCTACATCTAAAAGAAGATTTAATCTGGTAGAACCAAGAGCTTCAAGAAGTGAAGGATTTGTACCTCCTACAGAATGACCATGGAAATAACCATAAGCATTTTCTCTGATCTTCTTAAGTAATTCCTGATCATATACTGTTCCTACAAATTTAATTCTCTTATCTTCCTTAAAATGAAGCTTTGAATCAAGTTCTGCAAGGAACTTATCATCATTTGTAGTAATTATTGCAAGATCCTTCTTAGAACGAGACTTCATGAATTCTCTTATCATGGTCTCAAAGTTATTCTCCGGAACAAATCTTCCTACTACAACATAATAATCATTCTTTGTAAGATTTTTTTCTTTATACCAGTCTGTAAGTTTTTTATCATCATCCTTAAGAATACTTGGCTTTATATCTGCACCATAAGCTATAAATGTAGTGGCAGGATCATATTTTGCATATTCTTCATGGATATATTTCTCAATATTTACAGAGTCACAAACAAGAAGGTCGGCTGATTTAACCATGCCCTTCTCTGATTCTTTCCAATATTTTCTTACAGGCTTAGACCATTTTGCTCTCATCCATTCATGACCGTCTGGATTAACCAAGAGTTTTCCGCCTAATTTTTCAATCTGCTTCTTATACTTACTGATAAATGGTCCGATACGACACGCAAGGATATAGAAAATGGGATCCTTAATGTCATTTTTCTTACAGTATTTAATAAATACCTTAAGAGCTGCGATATCATAATAGATAGCCTGAGCAGCTCCTATTTTTTCAGGTATATGTATCTTAAAACAGTCTGCATTATGATATACAAAACAATGAGGATTGATCTTTTTAACACCTGTTAACTTATCCTCATCCATATATCCGCTGCCATTCTCTTTGCAGGCTATATGATATTTAATATTCTTATTATTCTGATGATATTCTGTAAGCTTATCGACGAATGTTTCATATCCGCCGTAGTTTCCAAGGCCTTTTGAGCCAATGATAAACACATGCTGCATATAGAATTCCCCTTATATTTTAATTTTTTAATTATACTGAAAATCCTGTATTATTTCAATCTTTAGAACTTAAATGTACTTTTAAGCCCAAGCCACTTCTGATCTTTATCTGAAAGATTAAGAGGTGTACCATCACTTAAAGTATAACCTTCAGCAGAAGCACTTCCCTTATATTCTCCACAAAGGCCTGGCCACTCAATACCAATCTCAGGGTCATTCCAAGCCATACCGCCCTCATCATTTGGATGATAGAAATCATTTACCTTATAACAGAATTCAGCTTCATCTGAAAGCACAAGGAATCCATGAGCAAAACCTTCTGGAATAAGGAACTGTGTCTTATTCTCAGCTGAAAGGATAACTCCATACCACTTTCCATAAGTCTTTGAATCTGCTCTTAAATCTACAGCAACGTCAAATACTTCGCCACGTACGGCACGAACTAACTTACACTGTGGATACTGCTTCTGGAAATGAAGACCACGAAGTACTCCCTTAGTTGACATTGACTGATTGTCCTGTACAAATTTGATATCAAATCCAGCTTCTTTCATATCGTTCTCATTATATGTCTCCATGAAATAGCCTCTCTCATCACCGTGAACAGCGGGTGTTATAACACAAAGTCCTTCAATTCCGCCAACATTCTTTTCAACATTAATCTGTCCCATTTTATATCTCCTATCTTACATAACAAACTACTGTATCTAACATATTGTTAAATACAGTAGTAATTAAAATTAATATTTTACTTTTCCAAGAGCAACCTGTTTTAAATGCTGCCCATATCTGCTCTTTCCATATCTTTCAGCAGAAACCATAAGTTCATCTTTTGAGATCCACTTATTGATAAAAGCAATCTCTTCAGGTGCTGATATCATGATTCCCTGAAGTGTTTCTATGGTTTTAACAAACTCCGCTGCTTCAAGAAGGCTTTCCATTGTTCCTGTATCAAGCCATGCAAAACCACGACCAAGCAGCTGTACATTAAGTAAATTATCCTGAAGATACATATCATTTAAAGTTGTTATCTCCAGTTCGCCCCTCTTAGAAGGCTTAACATCCCAGGCTCTTTTACTTACTCCTGCAGGGTAAAAATAAAGTCCTGTTACAGCATAATTTGATTTTGGATTTTCAGGCTTCTCTTCAATAGAGATAGCTCTTCCTTCTTCATCAAATTCAACTATTCCAAATCTATGAGGATCATTTACGTAATAACCAAAGACTGTTGCCTTGCCATTTTCAGCATCACTGGCAGCTTTTCTTAAAGTAGAACCAAAACCATTTCCATAGAAAATGTTATCTCCAAGTACCATGGCACAAGGCTCACCATTAATAAATTCTTCTCCTAAAGTAAAGGCCTGTGCAAGTCCGTCTGGAGAAGGCTGTACCTTATAGCTTAAATTGATACCAAACTGATGTCCATCACCTAAAAGAGCCTCAAATCTTGGAGTGTCTTCAGGTGTTGAGATGATAAGTATGTCCTTTATTCCTGCCAGCATAAGTGTTGATAAAGGATAATAGATCATCGGTTTATCAAATATCGGAAGTAACTGTTTACTTGTAACCATTGTAAGTGGATAAAGTCTTGTACCAGACCCACCAGCAAGTACTATACCTTTCATAATTAATCCTCCATTTCCCCCAGAGCTGTTAAATAACGTCCTAAAGCATCTTTCCAATCTGGAAGCGGCTTAAATCCGGCTTCAACAAGTTTTTTCTTATCAAGTCGTGAATTAAATGGACGTTTTGCCTTTGATACTCCATATTCCTTTGTTGTTACCGGAAGAACTGTAGTACTAAGGCCAGCCTGTTTATAAATTTCCTTTGTAAAATCGTACCATGATATATAACCGCCCTCATTTGTAGCATGATAATAACCATATTTATCAGTCTCTATCATATCAACAAGAAGTCTTGAAAGATCAAGAGTATAAGTAGGTGTTCCCACCTGATCAGATACAACTCTTACAGTATCATGGTTCTTTGCTACATTAAGCATTGTCTTAATGAAATTCTTACCATTAAGTCCAAATACCCAGGCAATTCTAACTATAAAGTATTTATCTAATGTCAAAGAAACAGCCTTTTCACCACCAAGTTTTGTCTCTCCATATACATTAAGAGGAGCATAATCCTTATCATCCGGCTTCCATGGTGTTTCTCCTTCACCGTTAAATACATAATCAGTGCTTATATAAACCATCTTTGCATCGATCTTCTTTGCTGCTTCGGCTATATTTTTAGTTCCGTCAACATTTATTGCTCTGACTAAATCCTTCTTATCCTCATCTTCAGCTGCATCAACCTGTGTCCAGGCTGCGCAATGGATGATCACATCGGGACTAACTTCAGAAATGGTCTTATCTACCATTTCCTTATCAGTGATATCCATTGAAACATATGGCATTTTTGTTACCGCTGTATCATCTAAAATGCCATTATATGAAGGACTTAAATCTGAGCCTATGCCATCATATCCTCTACTATTAAGTTCATTCATTACGTCATGGCCCAACTGACCACAAACGCCTGTTACTAAAACTTTCATTAATTGCCTCCGGAAAATTTCTTATTTATCAAGTACTTCTTTCTTTCCGTACATTTCTTTGTAGTAATTCTGGTATTCTCCACTGATGATATTTTCCCACCAAGCTTTGTTATCAAGATACCACTGGATTGTCATCTTTATACCATCTTTAAACATTGTCTCAGGAAGCCATCCTAATTCGCTATGTATCTTAGTTGGGTCTATAGCATATCTTTGATCATGCCCCTTTCTATCAGTTACATATGTGATAAGTGATTCTGGCTTCTCAAGATATTCGCAGATAAGCTTAACAATATCAATATTCTTCATTTCATTATGTCCGCCAATGTTATAAACCTCACCAACTGTACCATTATGAATGATAAGATCGATTGCCTTGCAGTGATCTTCAACATAAAGCCAGTCACGAACATTAAGTCCTTCTCCATATACAGGAAGTGGCTTATCGGCAAGGGCATTAGCTATCATAAGAGGAATAAGCTTCTCTGGGAACTGATAAGGTCCGTAGTTATTTGAACAACGGCTTATAGTTACAGGAAGACCATATGTTCTATGATATGCCATAACAAGAAGGTCTGCTGAAGCCTTTGATGTTGAATATGGGCTTGATGTATGGATTGGTGTATCCTCATGGAAGAAAAGGTCAGGTCTGTCTAATGGAAGATCTCCATATACCTCATCAGTTGAAACCTGATGATAACGCTTTATGCCATACTTTCTGCAGGCATCCATAAGTACTGCTGTACCAATGATATTAGTCTGAAGGAAGATCTCTGGATTCTCAATAGATCTGTCAACATGAGACTCTGCTGCAAAGTTAACAATGATATCAGGCTTTTCCTCTTCAAATAATTTATCTACTCCTGCTCTGTCACATATATCAAGTTTTACAAATCTGAAATTAGGATTGTCCATTACTGGTGCAAGAGTTGATAAATTTCCTGCATAAGTAAGTGCGTCAATACAAACGATACGATAATCAGGATACTTCTTTAACATATGGAATACGAAATTACTGCCTATAAATCCTGCTCCGCCTGTTACTACAATATTCATAAATAAAAACCTCCAAATAGATTATTTTTTCTATCTGGAGGTATCATAACGGGTGACGTAACGTCACTGTCAAGTATTATTTTTTATTTTTTGCAAATAAATATTCCTGCTTCTTTAGTTATATGGAAACCATACTTTGTCTTTGCATCAACAAAATCCTTAAATTCCTTATATTTATTAAGGATGTAGCGGTTCTGATTTCCATGACATGAAAGAATATATGAAAGGATAGGTTCTGACTCATTTATCTCTATTGAATCCGGATACAGTTCTTTTCCTATATTTTTAAAATAAGGTTTAAGTATTTTTGCTCCATTTTCAAGACCGAAAACGTCATAAAGCTTTTCAGCTGAAAGTACGATTTCCTTATTGAAACTCTGAACCAGCTCAGTTATTTCTTTCATATGTTTTTTGCCATAGGTTGAACATATAAGCTTCCCCCCCGGCTTAAGTATCCTTCTTATTTCTTTTAATGTCTTTTTTATATCCTCACAATAAAAGAAAACATGATTAGCATAAACAATATCAAATGTTTCATCCTTATACGGTATCTTCTGACAGTCACATATACCAAATGAAAATCTCGGATCATCATCAAATTCTTTTTTTACTTCTCTAACCATTCCATCTGAAATATCAGAAAGTATGATCTTTATCTTTTTAGGAAGCTTATCTTTTGTTTCTTTCCAAAGGGCTCCACTTCCGCACCCTACCTCTAAGATTTTCATACCGGATTTAATGTCTGAATTCCTTATGATCCAAGGGAACCATCCCTCTTTATTGGTGGAAAAATCTGTATGAAGTCTTATTCTTGAAGAAATATTTGCAGAATTCTTATACTGTTCTGCCAGACTTCTTTCCATAGCTGTAAGATGAATAAGATTCATCATATCATTCCAATTGATCTGCTGATCCTTATCTAGCATCTCATATGTAGAATCAATGGCTTTAGTCATTTCTTCCATTTCTTCTATTTTTTCCTTAACCAGCCTTTTCTGAAGTTTAAGCGATTCTTTTAAGGAATAGGCATCAAATGAAGATACTGTCATTTCCTTTATCTCTTCAAGAGAAAAACCAAGATATTTAAGGAGAAGTATCTGCTGAAGTTTCGCAAAGTCCTTATCTGTATATAATCTGTTACCTGACTCTGTATGAAATGATGGTTTTAATATATCCTTTTGATCATAAAAACGTATGGTTCTTAAGGTAACATGAGCCTTACCGGCAAACTGCCCCGATGTATAATATTCTTTATCCATTCTATCCTCTAAACAACTGGATTACCCATAAGAAAAAGTAAGTAATAAGTCCTTTTGCTATTAAAGAAGCAACCGCAGTAAATATAAGCAAAACAACAAGAGTTGTGAGTACGATATTTAATATATCCTTTCTTGCCTTCCTGTCTTTTTCATCATGATACTCTGAACTCTGAATATTAGTATTTCTGTTATAAAGATCATAATAAGGACTATCAGCAAATCTCTTATCCTCAGTGATCTTAAGCTTTTCTTCTACTTTATATTCAGCAGGACGTTCTATTTCTACCGGTGCTTCCACCGGTCCCTCATAATATTCGCCGCATTTAGGGCAAAGGCTAAGACACTTATCATAATCAAACACTTTACCACAGCTTGGGCATTTAACTTTTCTTTCTTTTATCATAATCCCCCGACCCTCCAAACTTAAATTTTGTAATTAATTTACTTTCTTTAATTTCAAATAGTCTATATGATTAAGATTATATTTTGAAACCATTAAAGAAGCAAGTTCCTCAGATCTTTTATTAATAACCATATCTTTTGAATGACAGTCAGCACCGAATATAACCTCATTTCCAACCTCACCTGCTATCCTCCAGAATAATGGATTTGGGTAAATTCTGTTATCCAATAAGCCAAGGAAATTTATCTCTAATGGAACATCCTTTTCTTTAGCCTTAAGACATATACGTTTCATCTGATCATAATAATCCGAAGGATCTCCTTTGAAATTTATTATGTCTGGGTGAGCAACGCAGGAAAATTTTTCCGTCTCTAAAGCTTCAATAACCTGATCACAATAATCAGTTAATATCTTAACATCACTGGTTGGTGTGCCTGATGCCGGAGCATTCATTTCATTATAAAGAAAGTGCTGACCTAATATAAGATAATCAATTTCCGGATATTTCTTTAACTCCTCTATAATCTTATCAAAATAGTCAGGATAATATTCAGCCTCAAATCCAAGAAATATCTCAATATCCTTTTCATATTCTTTTTTCAGATCAGTAATAGTCTTAACATATTCCGGAAGCTGATGAAGGAGCATTCTCATCCCTGAATCATAACCCTCCGGCCAAACCTGAGGTATATGATCCGAAAATCCAAAAACCTTAAATCCTCCCTTTATTGCTTCCTCTATATATTCTCTCTCTGTTCCAAAAGCATGACGGCAGCGCCATGTATGAGCATGATAATTAGCTAACATTTTTAAGTCCTTCCTGTAACTATTTTGTAAGTTCCCAAAAGCAAAGTGCACTGCAGGCCGCAACATTTAAAGAATCCACCCCATTTGCCATAGGTATCTTAACTGTATAGTCTGAATGTTCTATTGTATCTTCTCTAAGACCCTCTCCTTCAGTTCCAAGGAGAATGGCCAGCTTATCAATTTCTTTTAAGCGTGAGTCATCTATATCTATTGTATTATCTCTTAATGCCATGGCAACTGTCTTAAACCCTACAGAATGAAGGTCATCTATATAATCATCTGATGAATCAAGATATGTCCATGGAACCTGAAATGCTGTTCCCATACCAACTCTTAAGGCTCTTCTATAAAGAGGATCTGCCGAGTCCGGTGTAAGAAGTATGGCTTCAATCCCAAGAGCAGCCGCACTTCTTATAATTGCTCCAACATTTGTAGGATTGACTACACTTTCTAAAACAGCAATTCTTCTTTTCTCTTTAATAAGTTCTTTAGGATTCATCTTTTCTTTACGCTTCATGGCACATAAAGCACCTCTTGTAAGCTTAAATCCAGCCATTTCAGCTAATATAAAAGTTGGCGCACTAAAAATCTTTATATCATTATTTCCTGTCAGTCTTTCAGCCTTTTCAATTACTTTCTTTGTCTCGCCCCTGATCATACCATCTTCTATCAGAAATGATACTGCTTCATATCCGGCATCTAAAGCTCTATCAATAACTTTGGGACTTTCCGCTATAAATATATTCTCCATTGGTCTATCAGGATCACTGCCACCTACACCATTAGTAAGCTGTTTTTCCGAAAGTCTTACATAAATATCCAATTCTTTATCTAAAAAATCATTTATCTCTATAATGCGCATATTATTCCCCGTTTCTCTCGAAACTTTCCTACTTCATCCAACATTTGGATCACTCCGATTCATTTAACAATTTTCATGTTATTATATCATCTCAAATGACATTAATCACAGAATATTTTTCTTTTCTATTACCCCATTTTTCTATATAATGGTTAGGTGTCTGTTATATTCAGGCAAAAATCAAAAACTGATCTTGAAAGGATATAAACCAATGAGAATTGCAGTAACTTATGAAGATGGACTTGTTTTTCAGCACTTTGGAAAGACAAAGGAATTCAAAATATATGAAGTTGATGGAAATGAAATCGAAAATTGCGAACTTATAACTACTGACGGTGAAGGACACGAGGCTTTAGCTCCTCTTCTTTCAGAATATGATATTGATGTAGTGATCTGTGGTGGTCTTGGAGAAGGAGCAAAGAATGCTCTTGCAGAAGAAGGGATTCACGTAATTTCAGGCGCTACTGGCGATGCTAATCAGGCTGTAAAAGATTTTCTTTCAGGAAATCTCACATCTGAAGGCGTAAACTGTGACCATCATAAAGACGGTGGCTGTGGCAGTGATGAAGGATGCAGTTGTGGTAGTGACGATGGTTGCGGCTGTGGTAGTGATGAAGGCTGTGGCGGCTGCGGCGGTGGCTGTGGTGGCTGTATGGATCCAAAGTCACGTCCAATAATCTTCGAAGGTCCTAATGCAGGTAAGGTTGTAAGCGTTCATTATACAGGCACTCTCGATGACGGAACAAAGTTCGACTCATCTTATGACAGAAATGAACCACTTCAGTTCGTATGTGGAACAGGTATGATGATCGCAGGTTTTGATAAAGCTGTAGTTGAAATGACTGTAGGTGAAACAAAAGAAATCCATCTTCTTCCTGAAGAAGCATATGGAGAAAGAGACCCTAAGGCTATCCTTAAGGTAGAACAATCAGAAATTCCTGGTTCTGAAAAGCTGAGTATTGGAGATCATATTGTACTTTCCAACAGCTATGGACAGCGTTTCCCAGTAGTTGTATCAGAAAAGGATGATACAATGATCACCTTCGATGCAAACCATGAACTCGCTGGCAAAGCCCTCAACTTCAAAATAGAACTGGTTTCAATCGAAGATTAAATAACTGCGGTTTTATAAAATCCCTATATTTCGATTTCATAATTCATTTTTACAGAG
>DFFQ01000152.1 GCA_002371025.1 Lachnospiraceae bacterium UBA3772
AATTAATTTTTAGAACATCCCTTAAAAGATACCCGCAAAGAGTAGCAGTCTCACAGAAAAACCGTATATTTGCAGTGCCATTTGAAACCTGCGGTTGTTATATTCCGCAGGCGCTAT
Organism: Lachnospiraceae bacterium UBA3772; assembly: GCA_002371025.1. Lineage (GTDB taxonomy): Bacteria > Bacillota > Clostridia > Lachnospirales > Lachnospiraceae > Eubacterium_Q. The sequence goes on from DFFQ01000152.1 coordinate 118, forward strand.
TCTTATATGAGGGCGGTTGTTTTACCAAACCGAATGCAAAGATAGTGTATTTATGTTGTATTGCAAAACTTTGTGGCCAAATTATAATGTAATTTAATTGTATCTCACAAATTAAAACAGATATTAAACATGGCTAAGGAGTTAAATCAACAAGAAATCACGGAGAGGGTAAACGTCTTGATTGACGATTATCCCTCAGTTAGGGCATTTGCCATGAAGGTTGGAATTGATCCAGGCAATCTCACAAAAAAACGAGCTGGTGGTCAACCTTGGACTATCAATGACATCAAGAAGATGTGCAATGCCATCAACACCTCCGAAAACTGGTTGGTTGATGGAAAGGGGGATATGTACGTGAATAATGCACCACAAGGTAATACACAACGCAGCGATATTTCACAATGTAATACACGGGACATACCAGACATTTCCGATGTATTACACAATGTTCCTTTAAACGAGAACAAAGAATACTACCTTGATATTGTCATGAAGCTCTTTGAGCGGTACATGGATAACGAACAGCGTTACCAAGAGATAATCAAGGAGAATCAAAAGATTATGCAGCAGATTACATTTATTTATAATAAGATTAAGGAAGGGTAGATTATGACTTTAAATGAAATTTTGTATTATTTAGATTTATGCCTTCTGTTCCTTAATAAAGAGAAGGTGTGGAAGCAACGAGCAGATGAATCTTCTTTTGAAGAATTTTGGCCGCCACTATATAGGGCTCAGAATATTCTCGAAGATTGCAAGAAAAATGTTGGCGGCGACTGGGACACGAAACAATTCAGAGAAAGCGTCAAATCTATAGCAGATGGTGTTTGGGGGAGAATTCACAACAGAGGCGATATAATAAACTCAAAACGGTTTATTGCACCTACTAACGAACTTTCATTATTCCTAAGTAAATTTGGGATAAAAAGAAAGAGAGTTTACGTTTGGGAATTTGCAAATATAAGTGGTAAGGTGGCTGAAGAAATATAAAGACGTATAAATTTTATAAGGAGAAGTAATTATGGAAACTAAAAATGTAGCTTATTTTGGAGAGGACGTTGTCATTAATCATTATTTACGTTCGGCAAAAAACTTGTTTGAGAGCACCATTGAACTTGTTGAGAAAGGTGGTGTAGTGTTCAAAGAAAAAAAAGTTCTTATGATTCTCATGGATTCTGTTATGACTAAAGTTGAGCATAGGTTATTTCAAGAAATGGTAAGAACAAGAACTACTGGCGAACTACATACACTACCAGAAGAATTTTTGTTAAAAGATAATGCGACAGATTCTATTTGGGAAAATGTGGATTTTGATGAATTTAAAGACAAGTTAATAAATCAACTGAATGTTTTAAAGCAAAATAGAGATGAGGATTATAACAATTTAAAAGACTTAGTTGAAAAATATCATTCCTAATCAGCAAAAGAACCTGATTTAAGCAATGGTATGCTATCAGCGTATTGGTGTGTTTGTTGTCTTCGTATGGTTGTATCTCATGCAGCATAAGATATATTCCTATAGGTGATAACGGTGGAATGTTTGATACCTGGAAATGGGGAGTCGCACAACCAAAACGTTTACTGCCAGAGCAAATTGGGTGGTTAGAACTTAATAAGTTGTATATTGAAGTATAATAAAGTAGTTACGTATGAAAAAAATATTTTTGTTATTATCATTAATAGTGTATTATACCCCGATTTGGGCAGGCTGTGATAAGGTAAATGGTTGTGAGGAGAAAAATGGAATATGGTATCTTCTTATAGATAAATCGAAGGTTGCCGAAGTAAATTATTCGCTTGGAAAAGAATATAAAGGAGATATAGTGATTCCAGATAAAGTAACGTTTGACGGTATAGAATATGATGTTTTATTCATAGGAGAAAAAGCATTTTATGATAGTCCGAAGGTGACATCTATTACACTACCATCATCTATAGTTGAGATAAAGCAAGAAGCTTTTCTTCGCTGTACAGGACTCAATTCTTTAGTAATCCCAGAAGGAGTTACAAAAATAGATAGTTATGCTTTTGCGAGGTGCTCTAATTTAGTTGAGGTAAAACTTCCTAATAGCTTAGAAAAACTAGGTGGAGGTGCATTTTACTATTGCACTTCATTGACCGACATCAAACTTCCCAATGGACTTAAGACATTGGAAGGGGGAATGTTTGATAGATGTACAAGTCTTGAAAAAATCGTGATTCCTGATAACATAACTTTTATAGGAGGTGAAGCTTTTTTGTATTGTCTAAAACTTAGCGAGGTGACATTAGGTGCAAATGTACAATATATAGATTATCGTGTATTCGGCCACTGTGACGCATTGGCAAATGTCTATTGTTATTCCGAAGAAGTTCCAGAAACACATGAGCAAGCTTTTTATTATGACTATGCCTATGATTCGCTTAGTCCTCATTCTTATTCTGTAACTTATACAAGGTTATATGTTCCATCTGTATCTTTAAACAAATATAAAGAATCTAATACATGGAAAGATTTTATGCAGATACTTCCTATTTCTAAAGAGACTCTTATTAAAAACGTAAGAAATGATGCGGACGATGGTCGGGAATACAATTTAAACGGGCTCGAATCTTACTCTACAGGGGTAAATCGTGTTAAGATAGTCAAAAAGAATGGAAGAACAATTAAGGTAATCAAGTAAATTCTTTATATGAATGATTTAGTTGGTCATGATGATGTACGTTTATGGCTCAACAAACTAATAGACACTATAAACAAAAATTTGACATGAACTACGTCAAGCGATATATCGATAATGCCAACAAAGAGCTGGTTAAGGCTTCAAAGCGAATAAACACGCTCATCAGCCAGAAAAATCGGCAACTTGACTTCCTTGACAGAAGCTATGAAGAGTGCTGGGCGTATCCCGACTACGAAGAGAAGTCTGAAATGTACAGCGACAAGATATTTGAGGTACAAAAGGAAATAGAGCAAATGGATGAGATAAAAGATTTCTTAGACAGAGCTATAGAGATAAACAACGAATTTAAAAATATAATAGAGTAACTGATATGAACATAAAGAAACTATCAACAGAGGAACGTATAAAGTACGCTGAACTGTTCTTAAAGGTTCGTGAGGCCGTGCTTAATGGAGGTACAATAAGCAAGAAAGACGCACAAACCGCTTATGATGCGATTAGTGCGCTTATAGATAAACCAGCCTTTACAGAAAAAGAGCGGGATGAGTTGGCAGACTTGGGTATAATGATTAATCAGATTGAGGAAGACTTGGTAAATTCAGAGTAAAGCCTTTCCCATTCTTGTGGGCATTCCTTCCTTATCAGCTCCATAGCTTCAAGGAAGCAGGGCATGTTTGTTAAAACCCAGTTCTTTGCCTTCGCTACATTCGTTCTTTGAAATATTGTTGTTCATACCATCATATAAAGGCGTAAAAGGCTCATTTTTGTGCAGACGCTTCAAAAATGCTCCGTTGACGGCAGCACACGCGGATTCGAGGGTCTTTACAGGCTTGTGTTTTCCTGTCAGCCAGTTCTTTTTTGTATAGTCCTTATTTCCGCAGCCAAATAACTTTGGCTTTTCAAAATTAAATATATCGTGCGCGCGTGTGATGCTGAAGTGGCAAATCGCCCCAAATGCCATTTTGTGGTCACG
>DFFQ01000145.1 GCA_002371025.1 Lachnospiraceae bacterium UBA3772
CTTCTTAAGATGGTAGGTCAGAGAAGAAATCTGCTTGGATACCTTAAGGATAAGGATATCGAGCGCTACAGAGCAATCATTGCAGAACTTGGTCTTAGAAAATAATAAGATACATAGTTCAAATTGTTTAAAAAATATCGAAAACACACAAAATATAAAGAGACAGTCAGAAGGCATGCTGACTGTCTTTTTAAGTTGTGCGCCTTTTGGCGCACTTTTTTATAAACTTGACTTTTTATTAATTTGATTTTTAATAGATAAAAAGAATTGAAATCTTTCTTTGCTGTGGTAATATTTTATTTAGTGAAATGTAATGTGAATATATTATCAGGAGGTTTTTATGAATATTAATGGTAGAACTAAAGTACTTGGCATATTTGGAAATCCGGTGAAACATACCTTGTCACCAGATATTCATAATTATCTTGGAAAGAAGCTTGGTATTAATTCATGTTATGTGCCATTTCCTGTGGATGATATAAAGAAAGCTGTGGAAGGCGCATATTCTATGGGAGTGTCAGGTCTTAATGTCACGGTTCCATTTAAAGAAAGCGTAATTCCATATTTATCTGAAATTGATCCTGACGCAAAAAATATAGGTGCTGTAAATACCCTTGTTAGAACTGAAAATGGATTTAAGGGATATAATACTGACATGCCAGGTCTTTTAAGGGCGCTAAGTGTAAATGGCGTTTCGCTTAAAGATAAGAATGTGATAATTCTCGGTGCAGGTGGAGCAGCAAGGGCGGCTCTTTATATGGCAGTTAAGGAAGGAGCATCTTTAGTCTTTCTTATTAATAGAACTTTGGAAAAAGCTGTTTCTTTAGCTGATGAGATTAATAAGATATTTGATAAGAATGTGATAAAACCCGTTAAAGCTGATAATATCAGCGTAATTCCTAAGGAAAGATATATTATGATCCAGTGTACTTCCCTTGGTTTAAAGAAAGAAGATGGTCTTCTTATTGAAGATGATTCTTCCTATGAGATGGCAGATTATGGTTATGATCTTATTTATAATCCTGCGATAACTCCATTTATTGAAAAGATGATGGAACACGCTGTGCCTTGTGATAACGGGCTTAAAATGCTTTTATATCAGGGAATCATAGCCTATGAATTATGGAATGATATTAATGTTTCTTCTGATCTTTCAGATGCTGTTTATAATAATCTTTGTAAGAAGCTTTATGGAGATAATATTATACTTACAGGTTATATGGGATCTGGAAAATCCGCTGTGGGAAAGAAAATCAGTGTTCTTTATGGAATGGATTTTATTGACACAGATGAATATATAGTAGAAAAAGAGGGCATGTCTATAAATGAGATCTTTGAAAGATTTGGAGAAGATACATTTAGAAAAATGGAGACAGAAGCTTTAAGAGAACTTTCTGTAAAATGCTATAATACAGTTATTGCAACTGGTGGAGGGATTGTTCTTCGTAAAGAGAATGTAAATATCTTAAAAGATACAGGAAAGATTTATTATCTCATGGCATCACCTGAAGAAATATATAATAGAATTCAGTATGATACCACAAGACCTCTTCTTAAATCCGGCAGTTCAGATGAGGTAAAAGAAAAAATCAAAACTATGATGGAACAAAGAAGGGCATATTATGATATGTCCTGTGATATAAAGATTGAAACTGATGGAAAGACTCCTGAGGAAATAGCGGAACTTGTCTATTCAGCGTTGTAAATCCAGTGTATATTAAAAAAAGAGCAGGTGCCCAATGTCATTAAGCAGGTGCCTGCTCTTTTTTAATATGTAATTTGTGTCAGCTTTGTGATTAAAATGTGATATATGGTCAAATATGATTGTTTTAGGGGAGGGGTTACGACTGTTTCTGAATTGAATTATGAATTTAATGTGATACAATTGTAAACATAGGATGTGAGGGGCCGTTCAATTCTAAATATAATCTAGGGGAGAATACCAATGAAGAAAAAATTGTTTACAGCTTTATTAACTTCGGCACTGGTTTTATCATTTGGCATGACCGTTAGTGCAGCTAGTGCATCTACTGAAATGTATTATGATGGTTATAAAGTTAACTGCGATCTGATTGTAAATTGGAATTTTGCAGAAAAGGATGAGGGTTATTCAAAGACATCTGCTGATTATCCTTTTACTTATGAAGTGGGTGCCTATTGCAATGCATTTCAAAATGGACATATGGTACTTGGCTGTTTTAATACAGGTACAAGATCAGTTAGTAGTGGTAAAGTAAGAGCTCATGCTGATGAGTTTAGAAGTGTTCATAATGTTTTAAATAATGGAAATGTTAAAAAATCTAGAAAGTTAAGCCTTAAATACTGGTAAAACTTTTCACTGTGACTCCTATAAATTTTGAAAATATAGGAGTCACAGGTTTTAAGATTTTAATGGGGAGGGAAATATGCATATTTTTTATGTTATCAAAAGCTGTATTTCCAATATTTATAAAAGAAAATTAAATTTTTTAATGACAACGATGGTATTTTTTATATCTTTTTATATGATAATGGTGGTATCGAATTGTTATTTTTCGAGTATATATACTAAACTTCAGTTGACGTCTAAACTTAAGGGAAATAAATATATAAGCGTTAAACTTTATGATCCTACTTTATCTGATGAAAAAAATAAAATTTATTTAAAATTTATAAAATTCTTAAATGATGAATTTAAAGATGATTTTGGTGTATATTATTTTACCCGGAAATATATTCATGACGAAAAAAATCAAAGAGATTTAGACGTGATTGCTGTTAATGATACTTTGTTTGAAATAAATAATGTGAATTTTAAGTTAAGGAAGTCTGAAAATAAAAAGTATATCTATTTACCTGAATCTTTGAAAGGGAATGTGAATGATAAAATCATCGTTTCATTTAAAGATAATAAGGATGAATATATAATTGATGGATTTATGGACGATGATCTGAAGATAATAGATGATAAATGGAATGGATCAGACGAACTATTTATTGATTTTTGTAATGCTGCAATAATAAATTTTGATTGGGATGAAATTGACTTATTAAATCCATTAGATTTGGATTTTCCTAATTATAATATTTTTATTCGTTATGAAAATGAAAAGGATATTTCTGAAATAAAAAACACTGTGTTTAATTATGCCAATAAATATAATATTAATTTATATGTTAATACATTTGATGAATTGCTTGATCAAGATATGGAAAGCAATATGGCTAAAATTAATGAGATAAGATTATTATTGATATTTTGCTTTGTATTAGCTTTTTTTAGTGTTTTAACAGCTGGTATTTCAGATATTATTTCTAGAGGAAAATATTTTTCCATACTACAGGTGGTCGGGATATCTTCTTTTGATATTGGTGGTATGATTGTATTTGAAAATCTAATTAAAAATACTATAGCCTTTGGATTTGCCTCATTTTTTATGAAGCAACGTATAAATACTAATTATATATATATATCGGCATTTAAAGAGTACACATTCTGGATGACATTATTAATTATGATAAGTATGGTTCTTTTTCTTTCTTTTGTTCAGTATAAAAATGTGAGAAAAGATGGATTGCTTAAAAGTATAGGTGAGAATAAGTTGTAATTAAGGAGAAATAGATAAGATGATGCTTAGAAAAATATTTAGACATAATTCTTCTTTTCTTTTGCTTTTAGGAATGATTACAGCATTTGTTGCTTTTATAAATGGTACAGATATTTATATGGCTTATCAAAATGCTGGAAAAGAAAGTGAGAGTTATAATTATAAATATTGTTATTTTGTTGAAGTGAATAATTTTGATGGATCAATTGAATTTAAGGAAGATATTAAAAAACTTCCAGGAAATATAGATTTTGGAAATGATTTATTACAGGTTGGAAGGGATAGTATACACCTTTCAGATATATTATATACATGCCATGAATCATTGCCTTTTGAGGTTGATATAATTAATGAGGACGGAGAATTATATATAGGTGATGATTTAAAAAAATATTGTGTTGAAGAAGGTGGAAGTCTATTTTTAAATATAAGCGGTAAAAATATACCTGTAGCCGGTATCTTAAAATCAAAAACATATGAAGTATTAGCATATAAATTATATTTATTACCTAATTGCAGGATTAATGATGAAGTTATATTTTCTTCGGAGTATTTGCCATTTTATTATTTTTCAAATGAAAAAGATCCGTATGATTATTTGAAAGAATTATCAGATAAATACAGCGATAAATATTTAATTACTTATTATGATGCTTCGCTTGAGGATGGAGAGTCTGTATTGAAAAATGATACAGAATATTTAATTTATTTTATAATTCTAGCTTTTTCTATGATAACTTGTGTTGTCATGTCTGAATTTTGGATAATGAGAAGAAAAAATGAGATTTATATCAGAAGTCTTTTGGGCTATTCCAATTTTAAGATATTTATAAATCTTTATAAACAGATGTTTCAGATTTCATTATTTGCTGGAGCTATAACGCTGATACTTCAGCTTATATTTAGTAAATTTGGAATTATCAGAACTGATTTTAGTATTTTAAAACTTCTGATTTCTTTTATTTTTGCTATAACTTCATCTTTTATAGTGGTTTTACTGCCTGTAAAGATAGCGTCTGGTTTTTCTATCGAAAAAAATCTGGAAATATATTAGTTAGATGGAGGGTTTTAAGATGATAAAGTTAGAAAATATATCAAAGATATATAAAGGGGATACATATGAGATCCAGGCGTTGGATGATGTGTCTCTTGAAATAAATAAAGGGGATTTTCTATCTATTATGGGAAGGAGTGGTTCCGGGAAAACCACATTGCTTAATATCATTGGTTTTCTGTCTTCCTTTAATGATGGTAAATTTTACTTTAAAGATGAGGATGTTTCGAGATTAAAAATAAAACATATGTGGAGATATAGAAGAGATAATGTCGGTTTTATATTCCAGAATTTTGCACTGATAGATCATCTTACTGTATTTGAGAATATTTCTATTCCTCTTGAAGGACAAGGAGTACGTAGAAAAAAACGTAAAGAGATAATTGATGATATGCTTAAAAAAATGGGGATAGAAGAACTGAGTAATAAATATCCAGGGCAGATTTCAGGAGGACAGAGACAAAGAGTAGCTATAGCAAGAGCTTTGGTTACTGATAATGATCTTATCCTTGCAGATGAACCAACAGGTGCTTTAGATTCATCTACTGCAAAAGATATTATGGATGTTCTTACTCAGATCAATAAAAAAGGTAAGACTGTGGTTGTAGTAACCCATGATAGAACTATTGCTGAAATGACTAACAGGATTGTTACTTTGGAAGATGGCAAGATTGTTTCGGATGATGATATTAAAAATAAGAGGGCAGATAATGACTAAAAAGAGATTAATAACTATTATTATTGTTGCATTAATTATTGTTTCAGGACTTTTAGTATATTTCTTATATTTAAATAAAAAGAATGACTGGAATCAAACATTAGAAACTAATGATTTGATTTCTCCGGTTAGTGAAGAACTAAAAGATAATTCATCCGGTTTTAGCTTTAGTTTTGATTATGGTAATGATTTTAAATTCAACTATCAGATAAATATGACAAAAGGAAATGGCGATATAAAGTTTTATTTAGATGACCAGCTTATTTATTCAGCAGAGCTTACTGAAGGTGTAAATGATTATACATCAGATATTTTTAGCGATAAAAAAGGTGATTTTAAATGTGTGATAGATTATTCTGATGATGCTGAGGGATTTGAAGTTATAAAACTTTATACCAGGACTAAAAAAATTAATAAGATTATACATAGGTAATAGATTAATTGGATGATTTTTTTATAAGCAGGCTTACTTTAGGCCTGCTTATTTATTCTTGAAGAATTAAAGGAATTATGATATATTTATAACGATTGTTTTAAGATATTGCCGAGACTACTGAAAAGGCTATCGATACTAGATATGGGTGGATTTTTCAGTTGTTTCGGTGTCTTAGAATAAAATATTAATTTCAGGGAGATTAAAATGTACAAAAAGTTTGAAATGGAGCTTGCAGGCAGAACTCTTCGCGTAGATGTTGGAAGAGTTGGTAAGCAGGCAAATGGTTGCGTACTCATTCATTATGGAGATACAGTTGTTCTTTCAACTGCTACAGCTTCTAAAGAGCCAAGAGAAGGTGTAGATTTCTTTCCACTTTCAGTAGAGTATAATGAAAAAATGTATGCCGTTGGTAAGATGCCAGGCGGTTTCAATAAGAGAGAAGGTAAGGCTTCAGAGAATGCTGTTCTTACATGCCGTGTAATCGACAGACCTATGAGACCTCTTTTCCCTAAGGATTATCGTAACGATGTTACATTAGAGAACCTTGTTATGTCAGTTGATCCAGATTGCAGACCAGAGCTTACAGCTATGCTCGGTACAGCAATCGCTGTTTCAATTTCAGATATTCCATTCGATGGACCTTGTGCTACAACACAGATTGGTCTTATCGATGGAAAGTTCGTTGTTAACCCAACAGCTGATCACTATAAGAATTCTGATCTTCAGCTTACTGTTGCATCAACAAGAGAAAAGGTTATCATGATCGAAGCTGGTGCTAACGAAGTTCCAGAAGATAAGATGCTTGAAGCTATCTTCCTTGCTCATAAGGTTAACCAGGAAGTTATCAAGTTTATCGATATGATCGTTGCTGATTGCGGTAAGGAAAAGCACAGCTACACAAGTTATGCTGTTCCAGAAGATTTAATGGAAGCTATTAAAGCAGAAGTTCCATCAGATGTTATGGAGACTGCTGTATTTACAGATGATAAGCAGACAAGAGAGAATAATATCTTTGAGATAAAGACTCGTCTTGCTGAGAAGTTTGCTGATAATGAAGAGTGGATGAACAGACTTGATGATGCACTGTATCAGTATCAGAAGAAGACTGTTCGTAAGATGATCTTAAAGGATCATAAGAGACCTGATGGACGTGCTATCAACGAGATCAGACCACTTGCAGCTGAAACTGATATCATCCCACGTGTTCATGGTTCAGCTATGTTCACAAGAGGACAGACACAGATCTGTGA
>DFFQ01000082.1 GCA_002371025.1 Lachnospiraceae bacterium UBA3772
AGAATACAAATCAGGACTCACTTGCTATAAGAATAATAGATTCTCCTTTGGGAAAGGTGGCATTTGCTATTGTATGTGATGGCATGGGTGGACTTTCAAAGGGAGAACTGGCAAGTAAGGAAGTTATAATGGCTTTTACTGACTGGTTTGATAATGTCTTCGCCACTGAAATAAGTCAGGGGTTTTTTAGTGTATCTAATCTTCATAAGAGGTGGAATGATATTATTTTAGAACAGAATAAAAGGTTGGGAAGATATGGTGACGAGAACGGCATAATGCTTGGAACTACTGTATCAGCAATGCTTATGATAAATGAAGAATATTATATCGTCCATGTAGGTGATAGCCGTATATATGAACTTGGCGATGAATGTAAGCAGCTTACCAATGATCAGAGCTTTGTGGCCAGAGAGATTGCGATGGGGCGCATGACACCTGAGCAGGCAAAGATCGATCCAAGAAGAAGTATCCTGCTTCAGTGTGTAGGGGCTTCGAATGTGGTTGAACCTGATTTCTTAAAGGGAAGTCTTAAGAAGGATGCAGTATATCTTCTTTGTTCAGACGGATTCAGACATCAGATATCAGATGAAGAAGTGATGGAAAGACTTAGTCCAAGGGCAGCTGATAGTGAGAAGATGTTAAAGTACGGCTGCATTTATCTTACTGAATTAGTAAAAAAGAGAAGGGAAACAGACAATATAACTGTTTCAGCAATAAGAACGTTTTAATAGGGGTTTAGGGAATGGCGACAAAAGTAGGTACAATACTTGATGATAAATATGAAATACTTAAAGAGATAGGCCGTGGCGGTATGTCTATCGTTTATCTTGCCTTCGATCATCGACTTAATAAACAGTGGGCGATCAAGGAGATTAAAAATGATGGATCCAAAAGCACAAAGACTCTCCTTAAGGGCTTGGAAAGAGAAGCCAATATCCTGAAAAATGTAGATCATCCGGTTCTTCCAAGAATCGTTGATATCATTAACAGTAATGGTGTCATCTACGTTGTAATGGACTTTATAGAAGGAACAAATCTTGCGGAAATCTTAAAGAAGGAAGGGGCTCAAAAACAGGAAGATGTTATTGAGTGGGCAAAGCAGCTTGCTTCAGCGCTTGATTATCTTCATTCCATGAAACCACCAATCATATATCGTGATATGAAACCGGGAAATGTTATGCTTAAACCGGAAGGTGGAGTAAAACTTATTGATTTCGGTACTGCAAAAGAATTCACCATGGAAAACAATGCAGATACTACAGCTCTTGGAACAAGAGGTTATGCTGCACCGGAGCAGTTTGGTGATGCTCAGGGCCGTGGAATTTATAAAACAGATGCAAGAACCGATATCTATAACTTAGGTGCGACTTTATATCATATGGTTACAGGGATGAATCCTTGCGAACCTCCTTATGAGATAAAACCTATCAGAAGATGGAATGCATCTCTTTCAGCTGGTCTTGAACAGATCATTCTTAAATGTACCCAGCCAAATCCTACAGACAGATATCAATCCTGTTCTGAACTTCTTTACGCTCTGGATCATTATACAGAGCTGGATGAATCCTATAAATCAGAAAATAAACTGAAACTTGCTCTTTTCGGCATATGTGCTGCTCTTTCTATAGTAGGAGCAACTGTATCTACTTTTGGATATAAGGGAATGAAGCGAGTGCTTCAGGAAAATTATACAGCTTACATTGATCAAGGTAATACATATAAGGTACAGAAGAATTATCAGGAAGCTGCAGAACAGTATAAATTAGCATTTGACCTTAAGGGAAATGAAGCAGATGCATATGTAAGTTACATAGATCTTTATATTGATGCATCAAAGGATAAGGATATCGATGAAAAAGATGCATTAAAGCTTCAGGATGGCTTAGGAACTATTGCCAATCGAGTTAATAACAGTACTGCCGGGGCTTCAAAAAATCCGGAAGTGCTTTATAGACTGGGACTGGCTTATTTTGCTGAGTTATCAGATTATAAAGCTGCATATAAATATTTCAGCATGATCGATGCAGAAGATCCTACCTATGGAGAACTGGCAAGATATTACGGAAGTATATCACTGATTCTTTCCAGTAACAGTGTAAATGTTATGAACTTAATGGAAGAAGTAAATGGATTTGCTGATTATAACATGACCAAGTTTATTAATAGTGATGAGCAGAAATTCATCAACTATGAAATGCTTGGAAGGATCTATGCTACCTATATCCAGACAGAGGGAGTTGCAGAAAAAGCTGAAACTGTAATGAGTCAGGCTGTAACAGATCTTGCAGATTATGATGGTGATAATGCAACTAATTTTGATTATGAATTTAATAATTCGCTTTCAGAAATATATTATCAGTTAGGAAAAGAAAATCCTTCATTCTATGAACTGGCAATAGATGCTTGTAATGAGGTGGCTTCACAGGCGGTTGGAAACTTAAGCATTGCCAAGAATTCCATAGGAAATGATACTATTACAGCTTATCGTGTCGCTTATATGAATAAGATGTGCCGTATAGCAGAAATCTATGGTATCGAAGGAAAGAGTGATAAAGCCGAAGAGACATATATTCAGGCGGAAAAAGTATTAAGAGGTGAGGGAGAGGTAGCATCAGACTATCTTGCCAAGGTTTATACTGAACATCTAACATACTTATATAATACATATACAACCAAAGACGGAAATGACATTACCAAGTGGCCAAGACAGGATGCTGCTAAGATAATTTCAGTATATAACGAAGGTTCAGCTGTAGAAGGAATAAGCAAGATGTCAAACTGGATAAAGAGAGTTCCTGATATGGAAACATTAAAATCGCAGTTTGGTAATTCTGAAGGGGGGGCTGAATAATGAGTACATACAGAATAATGTTCATTGGCGGCATGGTAGCTTTTATCATGTTTTTGATACTGGCAGTGGTTATCTTTATAGTGCTGAATATTCCAAAGGCCTTCGGCGTAGTTACCGGGCGGGCAGAAAAGAGGGCAATCGAACAGATCAGAAAAGCTGGTTATGAGAGAATGTCAAAACAGGAAGCAATCCACAATTCCAGTGGACGTATCAAAGCCAGAGAAACAGATATGAATACGGATAAACAGAAAAAACATAGAAAGAAAAAACAGGGAGAAACCAGTGAAAAAATAGATATTCTGGATCCGGAAAAAGAAAAGAAGGTAGCCAAAGAAGCGGCTAGAGAGGCGGAGCTTAAAAAAGAAGAAGAAAGAAGAGTATTTGAAGAGAACCAGAGGATCAAAAACGCAATTAAAAAAGCTGAAGGGCCAACGGATGTACTCGAAGAAAGGATCAAGCAGGGAGAAGAAAAAACAGCAGTGCTTGATATAGAATCAGGAGAAGAAAAAACTGATCTTCTTGATGATCTAATAGGGGAAGAAGAGACAGAGCTTTTGGAGGACTTAAGAAGTGAAGATACAACTGACGCACTTGCTTCATATAATGAAGAAGCCGTAACAGATGCACTTTCAAGCGGTGAAAGTGATATGGATGTATTAGGAAATTATAGCCCAGAAGAAACAGCGGTTCTTAAAGATATGCACAATACAAGATATTCTGCTACCGGTGTAATTAAAGTTTTATACAGTGAGACAGTAGTACATACTGACGAAATTCTGGATATATAGAAAAGGGAGAAAAAATATGATAGCTAAAAAAAGCATAAAAACAAGGGCGATGGCGCTTGTGCTTGCACTTGCTATGATAATAAGCGTGACTTATATAGACGGCAGAAAAAAGAGTGTATCAGCAAGAGGCGGAGTTATCGTCAAGGGAGAATTTGATGATGTCATTATTACTCTTGAAGGTGATGACATTCCAATTATTAAGTTTGACTCAGGAGATTTAGGTGGGGCATCTATTAGTATGAGAAATTTAGAAGCTACCGTCTTAAGTCCTGCTGTTTATGCGGTAGAGGCGCCTAACATTAAAGTTGAAAGTGATTTAGATTCTGAATCTGAATACAAAGATTATGTTCCGGTGGCTTTTTTTACAGATGATGAATATTCTAAAGAGCTTACAACTGATGTAAAGATTGAAGAGGGCGATGTAAAAGAGCTTGAAATTGGAAAGTCTTATAATCTTTACTTTGCATTTGAAAAAACAAATGATGAAGGCGGATATGAGTATAAAGAGATCACTAAGGGAGCAGTTTACTCTATAAATTATGTAAATGTTAATGATGCCCTTAAGTTTATGCTTAGCAAAAATGAGGCAGGCAGAAACTATAGCTTATCACTTAAAACTGATAAGACTAATATAAAGAAACATATTGTTGGATATTTCTATTATTACGTTGGAGATAAGGACACAGTTGCTGATATTTCTTCATCTGAATGGAAATATAATGGAGAACTTACTGATGTAAATATCTCTGATGTTACTAATAAGACTTATCATGCTTTCTATCAGTATGAGATAGATGGAACTGATATCAAAGAAACGGGTAAGGTCGGAAATGGCCTTGATCCAGTACCTGCTATAGTTACTCCTTCTGTAACTGTTACACCAGAAAAAGAGGATCCTAATAAGGCACTTAGTGAAGATACAAAAGAAGATGGCGTTATAGTATCGTCTAACGTATCAAATCTTACAGCTTTAAGTACTGTGACAGTAACATTTAAGAGCGATACAGATAATACGGAGATTGAAACAACAACTTTAGATGGAATTGCAGATGTTAAAGAGGAAGAAAAGGACGCAGGACGAGTTGTTAGAAGTCTTTCTAGTGCTGGAGATTCTACATCTTTTGTAATTAAGAATGCCAATGAAATTTCTGGGGCAAAGAATTACATATTTGCTTTTAAGGCAGAAAATGAAGAAAAAACATACTATGCACTTACAATCAATTATACAGATGTAAATCCTGCTATCACTGTTACAAAACCTGAAACAAAAACAGTGATCAATTCAAAAAGTGAAGAAAAGACAAATGTTCCAGTGGAAGCAAGCGCCTCTATAAAGGGAGCATCTACTCTTTCGGCTATCGTATCTGCAAGATATTTTAATGATGAAGAGTCAAAAGATCTTACTGTTGGGGCATTAAAAGATGGTAATTATCCTATAACAGGAAATGTCAAAGTAGAAAACGATGGCGTATATAAATATAAGATAGAGGTTGCAAATAACGAAGGCGTAAAGGCTGTTTCTGATGAGTTTGAGATAGTTAAGGATACAGTTAAGCCTGAAATAACAGATCTTATAATTAAGCAGGATGGAAATGTAATTTCATCAGCAGAAAAGGTTACAAGTGCTAAAGATGTAGAGGTATCATTTAAAGTCAGTGATTCAGGCAGTGGCGTTAAAGAGGTAACTTTTGATGGAACTGCACTTGTACCGGATTCAAACGGTATTTATAAAAAAGTAATTGAAAAGGCTGCGTTAGAAAAGAATAAAGAATATCAGTTTGCAGTTGTTGCTTCTGATGTAGCTGGTAATAAAAATGACAGCGTTGTAACAATTCCTACTTATGAAGATAATGTAGATATTGAACTTAAAGAAGTAAGCGTTAATGATGATAAGAAAGCTGTTAATATTTCTGAAGGTGATGTAGATCCGGAAAATAACATTACTAATAGTGAAGACTTAACTTTTAAATTTGATATTAAGACAGATGTCTTACTTACAGATAGTGTTATAGCAAAAGTAAAGATCAATGGCAGTGAACAGAGTGTAGATACAGCGGATATAGAATTAACAAAGGCTGGTTCTAAATCTTCGGATTCATATTATCATTCAACACTTTCTATTCATGTGAAATTAGATAAGGATGCTGTAATAAACGGCCTTTCTGTCGGCCTTACAAATGTAAATGGTGTAAGTAACGAGGCTAAAGTTGGAGTTGTAAATGTGGATATGACAGCTCCGAATCCTGTGATCGAAGAGGTTGCAGAGGAAACATCTAAGGGTTTTACAGTAGATGGAAAAGATTGGTACAAGAAGCTGGTTGTAAAGGTTAATTTTGCTGATACAACAGAAGGTTCTTATAAATCAGGAACAGAAGCTGTAACAATAACCGGAGTTAAAGATGAAGAAGGAAAGATAAAAGATGGAAAAGTCCTTGATCTTTCTTCAGGAACTGTAGTTGCTGCAATTAAAGATTCTGCAACAACAGATGGTACCTTATTTAAGGTATGGGCAAAGGATAAAGCAGGAAATGAAAAAGAGACTGAAGATGTAACATTTTATGTGGATTCTGCTGTTCCTACTGTAAAAGAAGGAAAGGATCTTTCTCTTGGTTCAGGTATTGAAAAGGATAAAGATTATCAGACAGGAAATCCAGAGATTTCCTTTGAAGCAGAAGATAATCTTGGAATATATCAGTATAAGGTCAGTGTAAAATACGCGTCGATAACAAAAGAAAAGACCTATGTATGGTCAGAAGACGGTATTTATAAAGATGGAACAGCTGACTATAGTGATGTGGATATAGCTACAGTATTTGGTAAAAAGAATGAAAGTTCTCTTTATCCTGAAGACGGTACATATGTAGTAAATGTTACTGCCTACGATCGTGCAGGAAATGAAGTTAAAGCACTAGAGAAGAAAGTAACAGTAGATAATACAATACCTAAGAATGACATCAAGATTAATAATAATTTAGCTTTAGTTTTCAATGATGAACTTTATATCCCTCAGGCAACAGATATAGTTATGGGATATAACTATGGAAAGTTCTATAATAAAGAATTGAATCTTGATTTCTTTGTAACTGATGCAAATGTTAAAAAAGAAGATATAACAGTCACTGAAAAGGTCGATGGCACTGAAGAAACAGTAAGTCTCGAGTGGATAGACACTGATTATGGCTGGTATGCAAGCTATGTTTTGGGTGGAGAAGGAAAGCATTTAATAACCATCCAGGCGAAGGATCAGGCAGAAAATATTTCTGTTACAAAGAATATTTTAGTTGTAATTGATGAAACTAAACCTTCAGCCATAGCTGGAAAAGAATTTAAAATAGGTGACGGATCTGAATCGATAAAGGGAGATCCAGAGATCATATTTGATGCAGTTGATAAAGCTGAGGCAGAAGGAACGACTGTAAGTGGAATCTATGAATATGTAGTAAAGGTAGATTCTACAACAATGAATTATACAGGTGACACTGAACAGGAAGCCTCTCTTCCATCTGTTCTTAAACTTAGTACAGTATTAGGAAATACACCTGCAGAAGGAGAGCATACAGTTTCTATCGAAGTTAAAGACAGAGCGGGAAATGTGTATCAGGCAGGTGAAAAGAAGGTTATCATTGATAACACTGCTCCTGTAGCTGAAATAACAGGAGTTTATGGAACTTGCAATTATATCGATCAGTATAGTCAGTTTTATACAAGTCATAGTAATTTAGATAGTTATTTCTATGGAGTTTATTATACTGGCGTAGTTAAGATTGGGGCTAGTATAAAGGATAACCATCTTTCAACTGATAAGGCTGGAAATATAGTTTTTACTGATGAAATACTTGATGCAGATGGAAATGTTTTAAATGAAGAAACAAAGAATATAGAAGTTGCTGAATGGGAGAAAAAGGTAGTTGATTCGGATGCTTATTATATTGTAAAAGACCTTGAAATATCAGAAGAAGGCAGACACAGAATCAGCATAAAAGCAAGAGATGATGCCGGAAATGAATCTGAAATAGCAGAGGTATCATTTGTAATTGATGGAACAAAGCCTGTTGAGGTAACACCATTAAAGGTTGGAGATCAGAATGCAGCAGTTCAGGTTGGAGATCCTGCCATTAAATTCAGTGCAGTTGATGTTAAAAAAGAAGAATCACCTGTGGGAACAGTAGCAAGTGGAATTAACCATTACATAGTACATGTTGATTCAAAGAGTGTAAGCTACTACGGAAATGAAGAAAGTGAGGCAGGTCTTCCGGATGATTTAAAACTTAGTACAGTACTTAATGATGAAAATGTAGAGAGTTTTGTAACTCCTGAAGGGGCTCATGAGATTTATATTGAGGCATATGATAAAGCCGGAAATGTAATGACCACAGAGAAAAAGACTGTGATAATCGATAACACAGCGCCAAAAGCCGATATAAAGGTAAGCACAAATAATTCTACATTTGATAAATATAAGACTGAGTATAAGTCAAAGGGAATTGTTGAGGATTATTTCTATGGTTCTTACTATAACGGAGATGTAACATTTGACGTTGTTGTTGAAGATGAAAATATCAACATAGCAAGTGAGAATATTACAGTTACAGATTCTCTTGGAGATGAGTTAAGCCCAGAGTGGACTGAAACGATCAGTGGAGGAAAGAAAGGCTATAAGGCTGAAAACCTTTTAGTTTCAAGCGAAGGAAATCATACAATTACTGTAACAGTGACTGATGATGCTGGGAATAAATTAGAAAAAACAGTTACAGCAAGCTTTATCATTGATAAGACCAAGGCTGATAACGGAAGTCTTACTATAGGAAATGGAAAACCTGTACAGAGCGGTGATCCTGCTCTTACATTCAGCTATCAGGATAATATAAGTGGAATAGATACATATGATATTAGAGTAAAGAATTCAGATAAGGATTCTTATATCGAAACCACAAAGCAGGATAAGACTTCTGGTGTTAAAGCATCAGAGATAATCGATAAAGTGCCTGAAGAAGGACAGTTAGATGTTACAGTTTATGCAAATGATAAAGCAGGTAATAAGACTGATGATACATCTTCAGTAACAAAGTCAGTTATCATTGATAATACAAAACCACTTAATGATATCTATATTGTGAGTGGAAATGCACCAAAGCAGAGCAGTGGCTATGAAAACAGTTATAAATGCCAGGACCCTGAAAGAGGAGATTCAACTTACGGTCAGTACTTTAACACTAGTGTAAAGATCAAGGCTTATATCAAGGATAGAAATGTAAAGGCTTCTGGTATAACAGTTACTGATAATGGAAATGCAGTTAATGTAAACTGGACTGAATTACTTAGTTCTGGCGAGAGTACTGGTTTTGAATCTGCAGAATTAACTATTTCTGAAGAAGGTCATCATGCCGTAGTGATAAAGACAGAGGACGAAGCAGGTAATAAATCTGTGGAATCAAAGATTGACTTTACTATCGATAAAACAAAACCGGTGGTTACTGCATATGTAAATGGTGAAGAGTACTCATCTGATGATAAGTATATGGCTCTTGACAGAGTGAAATTCTCTGTTGCAGTATCAGACAGCCATAAGGATACAAAAGATGTATATAGAACTTATCGTTATACAAAGCTTTCGGGAGA
>DFFQ01000183.1 GCA_002371025.1 Lachnospiraceae bacterium UBA3772
GTAATCTGGCGGTTCATCTCCTCCGGCCACGGAGAGTAAATATTATGCGTGCGAAGTCCAGCCTCCACATGCCCAACAGGTATCTGCTGGTAGAAAGCAGCCAAAGCAGCTGCTGTAGAAGTGGTGGTATCACCATGAACCAGCACCACATCCGGTTTGCACTCCTTGAAAACATCGCGCATTCCGGTAAGCACACGGGCCGTCACGTCATACAGGTCCTGACCTTGCTTCATGATATTCAAATCATAGTCGGGCTTTACGTCGAAAATGGTCAATACTTGATCCAACATTTCGCGATGCTGACCTGTCACACAAATAATCGTTTCAAACTCTTTCGGGTACTTCTGAAACTCCTTTACCAGCGGACACATCTTAATAGCCTCTGGACGTGTCCCAAAAACTAGCATTATCTTCATTTGGTTTTCTGTTTATGTTTACAAAAATTCTAATACTATCGCCACCAATGCTATGAATAACATTAAATAAAAAAAAGTATAAACAATAAAATATTTTTTATTCAATAGAGCTATGTTTTGGAACCTCATAAAATTATAACCTATTGCTTTTATTATTCCCCACGATGATGAACACAAATCAATGACCTGATCAGTATTTGAAGGTATAATATCCTTCCTGCAATCTGCGATATCAGAAAAAACATAGCCTTTTTGCTGTGCGTATGCAACCATCGCCCTAAATTTCTTATAAGCAGATTTATTTGCCCAAACCCTCTTTTTACAAAAGAAGAATACCTTTATGAAGTTCCACGAATGCATTGTAAGCGTAATATTGTCCAAAGCATTCTGGTCTATTAATGCCTTAAACTCACCAAGTTGAGTATCTGCTGCATCTATATTAAACACTTTCTCCCTCTTTCCAAAGCGGAAACCTATATAACGGGTATTTGGGAAGGCCACACTGTCCTTATAATCAGTAACATTATTTTTTGTATTGATGTCATTCTGATTCACATGACACATTTTTTCGCATTCATAGCAGTACGATAAATCTATAACACCACTACCAAAAACTTCGCGTATAACTTCATACATCTCTGGATCTGCACCATACCTACCTATTCGAAAAACGAACTTCTCTTTGTCGCTAAGGAAGCGTTCTGCTAATTGTTTTGTTTCAGCAAGTATTTCACGTTTTTCTTGCATTCCATATTTCCAGAAGTAGGTCTGTTCATCTTCACCAGTTATATAATTAGGATGCAAATGTACATAAGCATTTTGTCCTGCCGCGTGGATTTTTTCTACAATGGTCTTTGTAAATTCTTCACCATACCGATTGGCCTCTGGGATATCAACAAAGAAATTAATTGGGATATTTAATTCCTTTCCTAATGCAAGAATCTTATCCAGGCCCCAGTACTCTCCCTTTCTGTTTTTTCCCCAAATATACCTGTCCTGCCAATTGATATCGTGACACTCTGTGTCAACTGTTATATATATCCTTTTCATTCTTTCTCCAAAAAATTCACAAATGGTATAAGTGTCGTCTCGAATGATGTCGCCTTTAATAAAGCATTACGGTTCTCAACATCCTGTAAATATGGTGTAAGATTATCCATTATGTTTTTATTAGAGCCCTCCAACTCAGTTAGAGTCCCCACATGGTAGTCTTTGATCTGAGTAGCTATATCACGTACTGCCGTCGTTGAAATCACATGTAAGCCAGCACAAACATATTCCAAAAACTTATTAGGATATGCAACATTATTTGTGACAAATTCTTGCCTCAACATAAAAGCAAAATCACCGGCACACAGCACTTTGCGCACCTCGTCACCAGAATAGGAATCAATGATGATATCCTTAGATTGGTATTTTGAAATAGCTGCTTTGTTCCCTGATAGTATCAAAAGCTTTATCGATTTGGATGTTATAGAATTAAGTTCTTTAAACATTTTAACTGATTCATCTATGCATTGCCAAGGAGAGACCCCCCCCGAATAAATAAAGAGCGAATCATCATCTCCAATACCATATCGTTGTCTATATAGTACCCTATTTGACTTTGAAGAGTCAACATCAATTTGAGTCTGCGGTATGCCGCATGGGATTATAAAGAACGGCTTTTCTGAGATATCATATTCTTTCTCAACATATTGTTTAAGTGCTATCGATACTACATAAAAACCATCAAACTTTCTCAAATAGTGTCTTTCGTTTCTCTTAGCCATGATATAATAAAATCTTTGGGCAAGTCTTGCAAGAATGGATTGCCTAGGGAATTCTATGAGCTCCTCATAAGCGCCATGCAAATCTGCTATCATTTTACTCTGAGGTGATAATGCTCGTATCTTATCTACAATTGGCAATAGTAACGCGCCTGAAATAATAATCGCAGAATAAGAAGTGTCTGTTTCTGACACTAACTTTTTCACCTGCCTTATCACCTCTCGCTCTTTTTGTTTATAATCAACAAACTTATGAGTTATTAGACAAAATCTACCAGTAGGTATTATTTCCTGAGGCTTTTCTAAAACTTTTTGATCGCGAAAAACGACAAAATCTGTTTTTATACCATACACATCGTGAAGTGTAATTGCTCTATTTTTTACCAATCTCATTTCTCCCGTTGTGTTGTATAGATTTCTATTGCTTATTAAAAGTATTTTTTTCATCTAATTTAACTATTTATTAATTATTATTAACAGTGTTCTTTATCCGCCTATATATTCCTTCCTGTATAACTTTAATAACTCTATCTTGAACGAGATAATTATATGCGTTTTCTTGTATAGTATGAACTTCAATTCTACCATCTAGTAGGTTTTCAATATTGTCATTCAACTCTGATATGTTATCTACTATGACAGCCATACTTTTTTGTTCAACTCCTGTATAGAATTAACCTCCTTGGGACCAACCGTTATCTCCTTCAGTATCAACAGTAAAAAGAAGGGAATTCTTATCATACATCACGAAATATTATATATTACTTAACTGCTTGACAGAACGATATAATTCTATAAAACGACGTTTCAGCAATAGTCCATATGAGATTACCCAGATTAGTATAATGGGGGTTAATTTATATAAAGCATCGATATCCGTTTTGTCTGCTAATTTAAGTCGCGAAACTACTAACCATATAATAAAGGCAAATAAGATATTAATTATGAGTAACAATAACAAATTGTTCCAGGGAAAAATGTCTTTAAAGCTCACTGATGCTATTTGAGAACTCAATAATAGTTGAAATAATTGGACTAAATAAGTTGCAAGAATCGTTGAAACGGCAAATCCAAATAAGCCAGCGTTCAGGACATAATATGATATTAAGTTTAATATAATATTTAATCCAAGAGCGGCAGCAGAAGATAATAAAATCAGCATGCTTTTCCCATATGACCTAAGAATTAAACCAAAATAAGTAATCCTCGCTAATTCTACTAATACAAAGACCTGGAACAAGTGGAAACCACTAAGATATTTATCTGAATACAAAATACTTATTGCCTGTTTCGAGAACACAAATAACATTGCAATAATTGGAAGAAGAAGAATGGCTACAATTTCAACGATGCGTTTCCACAAATCAATTGCATCTCTACTATTCCCTTTCCCAATCATTTTCACAACATATGGAGATATGACTGCTATAAAAGCGCCAGAAATAGCCGCAAGGGGGAGTTCTGTACACATATTTGAATATATAGCTAAATCATCTGGGCTATACAACCTTCCCACAAATAATTTATCAATCTGAGAACATAAGCTTGCAGTTATTGTTGAGATACCTAGAGGGATGCAATAGACTGCCATTTCTTTAAGTAAAGGAATATTTATCCAATCTTTTCCCTTAGTTAATGGTTTGGATGAATCAATAATAGTAAAAACACAAAAGGAAGAATCTACTAATAAAGTATATAAAAGGATTTGAAATAATGAGCCTTCGGAACGACAGATGATGATGGTAACGATAACTGTTGTTATGCAACGTAAAAAGTTGGTAATTGTTGCTTTAATCGCCTTGTGTTGAGAAATTTGTATGCCACTATAGAATGAATAATAGATTTGCTCGACAGCCATAACAACTACTATAATTCTATATGTAACTAAATTATCATTATGGTAATAGTCAACTATATACTTATACCCTCCTATTAATACGATTGACATCACAAGGCAAATAATAGTAGCAATAAAATACAAATTACGTACTATTTTCGGGCATGAATGTTTCCCCTCATAAATAGGAATAAAATAATTAGGGGCATTTGAGAATCCTAAAGAAAAAACCGCAACGGCGATTGCTACCACCGTCAGAATCTGAGCTCTGTAGCCATAATCAGCTAAGGATAAATACTCAGATATAATTCTCGTATTTATTATTGATGCTATATATGTAAGACCATTCGTAATGAGAATTAAGAATGAGTCCTTTACGATATTACTTCTCATCTAGATAATCGTTTACCTATTCCAAATGATTTCATTCCATACATTATAAAAAAAACGACTAATGGAATGCGTACAATAGCAACCAAAATAGCTCCTGCATCCCCTCGGAAGGATGAGATAATAGCAACTGCGCTATACGCATATAAAGCAGCTAAATATGGATTATTATCTGAGCGTTTATACAAATAATCTAGCCCAACTCCAATTAAAAACAATAAAATGAAAGTTCCCAAAATCCCATCGATAATATAGCCTTCGCCAACCAATGTGAATGCCCGGCTATAAGTTGAGCCAGAAAAAAAGTACTCATTATACCATTCACTTGCATTCCAGTTTTCTATTCCACCCCATAATATATTCATTATTGAACCCGGAGTTACCGAAGACATTACGTCAGAGAGTATCATCAAGTAGCCTTTACATCCCTCGAGTCCTTTTTCGGAAATAAGAATTTGCAAATTTGAACCACAATCCAGAAAGTCAGAATATAAAAACTCATAAAGTAAGGTGCTCCCTGTTAAGGGATCTCGATTCATTGCACCTGTTGAGAAGAAATATTTAAAATAATTAGAAAGAATCATCACTAATGCACCAATCGGGGCTACAATTAGCAGGGTTTTTGCACTAAGCCCTCCCCTCATGGCATAAACAAAAATAAGAATTATTATTAGACGTAAAATGGCGTCTCTTTCCCCGGTCAACAATGTGAAGTATGCAATGACTATAAAGCAAGGTATTAATAAGAGTCGATTTCTCTTTATATTTGTATCTAGGAAAAAGATTATAGCAAATAAAAAAGTAATAATACGAGTGCAATACGTTGCAAATATCCAAAACATATTATGTTCAGCCCACTGATCTTGTTTGCTAGTAACGCCCTGCAACTGAAGTATAATAGTAGATAAAACTAAAATCAATAAAGATACCTTAAGAATAGAATAAAAAATAGTTAAATCTTTCTGGTATTTTAAATTCCTTGCCTCATTATAACCAGTATATTGAATCTCAGATGAGGATACTGGTATTAGAAAAGCTATAAGTGCAACTAAAATTAATTTGGAAGCAAAGGGGTTATAACCTCTCGCAATAACATCGTCTGGCGCTATCATTAGTATAATCGTATATGCGCAATTATATAAATAAAAGAACGCCGTAAACCAAAAATACGGATGAGAGAAATGAAGCTTTGATAACAATATTATAATCCCTGAATACGATGTTAATATTAATAAATGAGAAGCAGCGTCATTCGTTGTAGAAATCAATATATACGCAACAATTCCCAGTATAAAAACAAACAGCTTCTTTATATAATTATTGCTTCCCCGTCTATGACCCATTGTTATTCTCTCTTCTTTGTTTACAATATATCTCATTTTCCCACTGCATGGGCAATTCGAGCTACGAATCTACTATAAATAACAGACAAGACTCCACTCTTGAGAAGTCTTCTTTCTTCCTTAAAGGAAACACCCGTTTTAAGGCAGATTAAACTATACTTTAAAAGAATCTCATTTTTTCTTTTTATACCTATATCAGCCTTTAATAGCTCTATGGTCCTTAAAGTATATCCTTTAAAGTTGTAAATTATTTTTTTATCCCCCATTGCGGTAAGTCCATCACTTCTATAATCTGCTATATATATTGGTTCATCAAAAAATAAAAGCTTATAGCCATCATTGGCCATTCTGATAAAAGGGACGCCCGGGGCGATGTGATACTCTCCTTCTATTTCGGGATACTTATATTTCCTAAATACTTCAGTATAAAGGATATCGGCATGGTCGCCTGTCATTCCATGCTTAATCATCTCAGTCAATGACATAAACACGAAACTAGATTGTAGCCCTTTATGCACTTTCTCGCCAGCAGGAGTTTTCATGCCAGCACAAAGACCTGCGCACTTTTGATTTAAAGGGATTCTCCGTTCCCATTCAATTACTTTCTCAAGAGCATCGGGGACAAGCCAGTCATCTGAATCTAACATAAAAAACAAACGCCCTTCGGATACATCTAGGCCCTTATTGACTGCTCGATGTTTACCGCCATGATTGTTCTTTATTAGTTTTATAGGAAACGAGGAATGCTCTTTAATTATAGCATCCATGATTTCCAAAGAAGAATCAGTTGATCCGTCATCAACCACTATCCATTCAAAGTTTTTAAAGCTTTGAATGGATAGTGAATCATATACTCGTCTTATCGTATCAGAACGATTATATAGAGGGGTAAATACGCTAATATCTAGCATAGTTATACTTGATCACATTTAGTGAATTACAATCGTCCATCAACAATTCTTCTATCAAGTGTACACTTCACATCAAAGATGACGTG
>DFFQ01000148.1 GCA_002371025.1 Lachnospiraceae bacterium UBA3772
TAGGACATCTTTTTATAATCCTCTATGGTTTCATTCTTTTTCAAATAAAATCCAACGAAATCAAGACCCATATAGCCCTCCTATTTTTCAATTTTTACTTTAGCTTTTTCAATTTCTTCCTTAGAAAACCAAATTTCCTTATTACCAATTCTAACTCGATACAATTCTCTGCTATTGTAGCCAGTCATACAACGCGTTATAACGCCATTCAAAGCAATAACATCACCATTATTCATCATCTCGATCTCCATCATTTTTATAAACAAGACACAGCAATAAGAGAGAACTTACTTCTCCGACAATAAAACCCAAAATAAACATCCAAAACATTATTTTTCCTCCAATTTGACAAAATACTTTTCTAATATGTGCGGAGGGAGGTAAATTGTTTTTGATTCAACATTTTTCGCACATATAATTTCATAGAACATGAAATGATTATCTAGAGCGCACCAATAAGATCCTTGATGCGCTTTTTCATAATCATGGATACATTTATAAATTAACACAGTTCTTTCACCACCTTGCATCTTTTGAGAATAGTCTGATTTACATTTTTATATGTTTTATGATCAGATACGGTTCCACGAAGAAGATAAGTGGTACCTTTCTCAAGAGTTTTCGTTGAAGTTGTCCATATAAAGACATTACCATCAGGATCTTCCATAACATGCATTGTACTCGGTCCATACATGCCATCAAGCTCAATTGTCTTTTTAATAGTCAGTTCAAAAAGAGTTCTATCGCCAATCTCTCCAACAAACTGGCTATTACTAGGTTCATATATAAGAGCATCGACTGCATTTGCGGCCTTATCAAAATCAACCTGATCAGCTTCATTTCTTACAGCATCCCAAGTAAGAATTGCAGTTTTTACTCCTTCTGGAAGAATAGATGAAACAGTTTCCGCAGATGGCGTATACCAACCCCAAGTCTTATGATATCTGCATTCTGGAGCTGCTTTAAACCAATTAAGATTCTTATAAGTATCGCCAAAATAAATTGTAATATATCCGGCGTCTCCAAAGCCAAGAATATCTCTATATTTAATTTCATTTTTTCCAGCAAGATCTGGATACATTCTATCCCATTCTGCCTGAGTATACCACCGAACGTTCTTTGTTACTCCAGTAGGAGTTTCAATTGTAACATATTTGCGGCCATTGCGTGTAAATGGATCTCCCAGAATATCGCAACGCATATAAGTTTTCGCTACTGGCATATTATTTACCTTCCTTTTCTTTACATATATATTATATAATATTTTTTTAAAAAAATAAAATGAGAAATAAAAAACTAGCTTTATTCCTCATTGTACTCCTGTAAAACTCTTATGGCAGCCATAGTATTGATTCCATATTGTAAAAAATCAAAAAAATCTTCTTTTGTAAAGCCATATGATTCACAAAATTCATCTAAATTAAAATATCGCTCTGAACATTCTGTATAAATCGCATATGCGATTTGACCTTCTAGGGTCTTTAAATCAAATTTCATTTTAAAATTTACTTTCTAACCAATCAATAAATTTTTGTCCTATACGAGTATTTTCAAATATGGCTAAACTAGTAACCATGAGTAAAACACTACCACCGCCCGCAAACGCAATGGTGCATATTAAGTTTATAATATCACTTATCTTCATTTTTCTTTTCTCTCTGCCCAATCGCAGAATCCTTCTCCTGACTTTATTGGCGGTGAATAATTTGCATACCCGTTACCGTACCCTTTATGGTGGCAGTAATAACCGTCCCAATGCTTGCAGTCCTTGCATCTGATGACAGGCACTGCATCCACGGTCGGCAATTCCATTTCGGTTGTATAAGTCGCAATCATGTCTTCGATGGATATTTTTTTCTTATAGTATTCCTCATGTTCTTCATCAAAGAGTTCCATTGTGACGATTTGTTCTACATTAATCAATTTCATTCTTCCTTCCCCATCTCATTATCATCAGTTGCCTTGTAAATTCTCTCAAGCCGTCTGATAACGATTCATCATATACATCATCAAGATACTTATAAAATTCATCATCACCGTAGATACTGCATTCATCGCCATCCTCAGGCGAGACGCAATATCCGTCATTATTAAAAGGGCACAGCCAGTTATTACAGCTGTTAATTATGTATCCATGTCGCTCAGCTTCACGTAATTGCTCTTTTTTCTCTGGATATAAGTGCATTGGCTCTATCATTCTTCTTTCCTCTCAAATTGTTCAATTTCATCTTTGCGAGGACAATATCCTTTTGGTGCTGAACAGTAAACGGTGTCTGCATCATCTATTCGTTTATATGCGTATTTACATACCATGCAGAATTGATACCACTTTTCATAATCTTTCATTTTTCTTTCCTTTCCGCCCAAGAGCAAAAATCGCTATCAATGATGGGGAGATGATGCCAATTACACCACTTTTGCCATCCTCCAATATCCTCTTTCGAAACGCAGTCCTTGCATTGTATTGGAATTATCGCATCGTCAGCAATCTTACTATTATTAATGCAGTCGAATACAGCATTAATTTGCGATGGTCTGAATTCGATATTTAATTCAAAAAACAGCTTTTTAAATTTTTCACTATCAACAATCATTTTCTTTTCTTCCTATTGTAATAAATAATTAATTATATATTTTCTTTATATAAATTATAACATATTTTTTAATAAAAATAAAATGAGAGTTATTCACCCTCACTTGATACGATATCAATCAAACCATGTTCAATCATTTCTTTAGTTGGAAAAAATGAAATTTGATATGCATATGGAGTAGTTGATACCGGTTCTAATTGAATACAAGTATAAGTTACGTCATTTCCTAAATGAGCATAAAAAAGTTTATATTCATCTTCACCTGTTTTTATGGTAACATTAAGATCTCCATCACTATCAATATCAAGAGAAATTAGTCCTTCTACTGAAAATAAAGTGTCATTAGTTCGTGTATTAATTGCGATTACGCGTCGATATGTTTGAAAATTTTCTGCCTGTTGGCGAATATTATAATTAACTTTATCAGCTTTTGTACATCCACCGAAGCATATAGCTAAAGTTAGAGAGATTGCAGCAAATTTATGTTTCATATTAAATATATTCTCCTTATATAAATTATAACATATTTTTTATAAAATAAAAAGGAGAGGTATGCACCTCTCTCCTTTTTACGCTACAGTCCAAGTAGCCTTAGCCTTACCCTTGGCTTCAGTAGCTTTTACAACACCCGG
The DNA here is from genome assembly GCA_002371025.1 of Lachnospiraceae bacterium UBA3772. Classification (GTDB taxonomy): domain Bacteria; phylum Bacillota; class Clostridia; order Lachnospirales; family Lachnospiraceae; genus Eubacterium_Q. The sequence continues at coordinate 3,227 of DFFQ01000148.1, forward strand.
CGCATCCTTAAGCAGACGAGCAGCCTTCTGGTTAGAGAAGCCGAATTCTGCTTCGACATCTGCGCAGGTAACCACTCCCTTTTCCGCTACAAAGTTAGCTACCGCTTCCAGATCAGCCAGTCTAGCGACCTGAGCCTTAGTCGGCTTTCCAGAAGCCTTATGTACAGACTTAAGAGCGCGTTCTACGAGGAAGTTGAATTCATCTTCAGTCAGAGTTTCGAAGTTGATGGCGTTGATACGAGCAGTCAGATTCATTTTTTCCATAGTTTTATCACCTTTCCTTATCTTTACATATATATTATACTATGATTTTTTTAATTTTTCAAATAAAGTTCTCCAATCACCTGCTTGATTGCTACACATTGGAGGTTCCTGGCTTTATGGCTCCAGTAGTCATTACATCCGATTGCTTTTTTCGTCTGAGAGATGAACTCTACGGTCTTTATTTTATAAGGCGACGCGGTTTCCTTATTTTTACACTAGGCTACAGTGTAAGTTGCCTTAACCTTGCCCTTAGCTTCGGAAGCCTTAACGAACTTGCCGGAGCGGTTCAGGATAGCAGAGACCTTCTGGTTAGAGAGGCCGAAGGCATCTTCCAGTTCAGCGCAAGTAACTGCGCCATGCTCTGCGACATATGCAGCCATCTTGTCGGCCAGCTCCGCATTAGCCAGCTGAGCCTTAGTCGGCTTGCGCGGGCCCTTAGCAGCCGGGCGCACAGACTTCAGCGCACGTTCTACCAGGAAATCGAAGTCAGCTTCAGAGAGAGAATCGAAAGTCATTGCATTGATACGGTCAGTAAGAGTCATCTTGTTAAGCATA
>DFFQ01000220.1 GCA_002371025.1 Lachnospiraceae bacterium UBA3772
GTGAAGGTGGTAGAACAGTAGGATCAGGAAGAGTTGCATCAGTTATCGAGTAATAATTAGCAATTCGCTTATTTTACAAAATAAATCAAGGGTTCCAGGAATTTTTCCTGGAACCTTTTTAAGTAATAGACTATTTTAAATAATATATTGAGGGGAAATTTTTACTATGTACAATAGTAGCATGTCTTGTATTTTCTATGACAGCTTGCGGAAAATACTCCGATTTTTTTGTATTTGTCATGCTTTTTAACGTAAAGGTTTTACTTGCTATTTTTGTATTTATATCCATAATAATGGATAGGGAAACTATTGGTTGGCATAAGGAATGACAAAAATAATGGAAAACAAAACATTTAGAAAGATGGAAAAAGACTGGTATAAGAAAACTGTGATATATCAGATCTATCCAAGAAGTTATAAGGATAGTAATAATGATGGATATGGAGATATCAGAGGTATTATCGAAAAGCTGGATTACCTCGAGTATCTTGGGATAGGAGCTATATGGCTTTCACCTGTATTTAAGTCACCTCAGAAGGATAATGGTTATGACATTTCTGATTATCAGGATATTGAGCCATTATTTGGAAATCTTTCTGATATGGAAGAACTGATCGCTGAGGCTGATAAGCATGGAATAAAGATCATAATGGACCTTGTCCTTAATCATTCATCGAATCAGCATAAATGGTTTCTTGAGGCGATAAAGAGTAAAGACAATCCATATCATGATTATTATGTATTTAGAGATAAGAAAGATGGACATGAGCCAAATGATATGAGAGGTGTATTTGGTGGAAGCGCCTGGGAATGGGTTGATAGCGTAGGCCAGTACTATTTCCATCAGTTCACACCGGAACAGCCGGATCTTAACTGGGAGAATCCAAAGTTAAGACAGGAACTCTATGATATGATCAATTTCTGGATTGAAAAAGGTGTTGGTGGCTTCAGACTTGATGTTATTGACCAGATTGCAAAAGAGCCAGATAAGAAGATCACATCCAATGGACCAAGACTTCACGAATTTATTAAAGAACTTAACCAGAAGACATTTGGTGGTAAAAACCTTATCACTGTAGGTGAAGCGTGGAGTGCCAATATTGATAACGCTCCACTTTACAGTAATCCTGATGGATCAGAGCTTTCCATGGTATTTCAGTTTGAGCATATCTGCCTTGATCAAAAAGGCTGGGATAAATGGGACTTGGCACCGCTTCCATTTGTGAAATTTAAGCAGATAATGAATAAATGGCAGGTGGATCTTTACGGCAAAGGATGGAATTCCCTATTCTGGAATAATCATGATCTTCCTAGAATAGTATCAAGATGGGGAAATGATAAAGAATACCGTGTCCAGTCTGCAAAGATGCTGGCAACACTTCTTCACGGAATGCAGGGAACACCTTACATTTACCAGGGTGAAGAAATCGGAATGACCAATATCAAGCTTGATATAGATGAATATAATGATGTTGAAATAAAGAATATGTATAAAGAGAGACTTGCAGCAGGTTACAGCAAGGAAGATATCATGAATTCAATCTATGCCAAGGGAAGAGATAATGCAAGAACTCCTATGCAGTGGGATGATTCAGAAAATGCAGGATTTACTGGCGGCAAACCTTGGCTTAAAGTTAATGAGAATTATAAAGAGATCAACGTTAAGGTTGAGATGAGTGATCAGGATTCAATCCTTAATTATTACAAAAAACTTATCAGCTTAAGAAAGAATAATGATATATTTGCAGATGGAAAGTTCAAAATGTATCTTCCTGATGATGAAAATATCTTTGCTTATGAGAGAACTTTAGGGGATAAGAAAATGGTAGTTGTATGTAATTTCTATGGCAATACCATTGATAATCCTCTGACGGAGATAACAAAAGATATGCCTATGGTGCTTTCGAATTATGGAGAAAATGATGGCACCTTAAGACCATATGAAGCAAGGATGTACATGATCTAAATCAACATAAATATAATAAGGACGAGAAAGGACTCCCTCCAAAGGGCATGTTTAGCCCGATAGAGGGAGTCCTTTCTCGTCCATTTTATTTGGGAGTCCGTTTTTTTGGTAATTTTGAATTTGATTTGATAGTATTATATTTGAGAAAGTATCATGGTCACAGCATTTTTATATTCTGCCATTGAAGAAGCTTTAAGTATTATCTTAAGATTCTTATCTCCAATCTTTAATCCAGGTCCCATGAAATTCCATAATTCCTTGAATTTCATAACTCTTTGCTTATCAGCATAAAGGTCAGCACTATAGCCTTCTTCTAATTTAGCTAGAAAAGCTTTTAATTTAGCTTTATCTATCTTTGCTTTAACTTCATCCTTATTAAGATCATTTAAAGAGAGAATATTTCCAAGATCTGGGTTCATGATAAGGCCACGGCCTATCATTATATTCATTTTATCAAGGTAATCTTCAGGAATTCCAAGGGTTTTAAGCTCAGACTTAATTCTTAGATAGCTATCTATATCCACAATATCACCATTATATACAAGAGGGATATTATGGCTTACTGCCATGTCATAGCATTCTTTAAAGGCACAAAGGTTAGTGCTGCCGCGGTACATATCGATTCCGAGACGAGGGTGTACTGTTAGTTCTGAAATTGGAAAATCCTTATATACATCCAGAATCTTAGGAAGATCTTCAGTAGAATTCATTCCGATCCTGGTCTTTATAGAAATATTAATATCAGTTTTTTCAAATATTTCATCCAGATATTTTCTTAATTCTTCCGGAAATGAAAGAAAGCCGGAACCTCTGCCTTTTTTTACTACAGTGCCGGAAGGGCATCCAAGATTAAGATTTACTTCCTCATATCCTAATCTTTTTAATTCCTGAGCAAGCTTTATAAATTCACCAGGGCGGTTGCCTAAAATCTGTGGAACAACTTTCATTCCCTTATTATTTTCAGGATCTACTTCTCTTAAATGCTTACCTTTAAGGTGGGTGACAGTAAGAAATGGTGTATAGTATTTATCAATTCCTCCGTAGATAGAATTAATGGCATTTCTAAATACAAGAGTTGTGAGTCCTTCGAGAGGAGCAAGATATATCATGATATAACCTTTCTGAATGCGAAATTCGGCATTTAAATTATTTTTACCTATTTGTGGTAGGGTTCGTTATTTATTATCCTGTATGAGCGATATATCTGCTCGAGCAGGATGACTCTCATAAGCTGGTGGGGAAAAGTCATTTTAGAAAATGACAGTTTCATATCAGCTCGCTTAAGGACTTCAGGAGAAAGTCCAAGAGATCCGCCAATGACAAACTGTATATGACTGATGCTCTTTAATCCGAGACCATTAATATGATCAGCTAATTCAGTAGATGAATAGTTTTTTCCATCGATAGCAAGAGAAATCACATAGGCGTCGTCCTTTATCTTTGAAAGAAGTCGGCTGCCTTCCTTTTCTTTAATCTGTGCCTCTACAACATCGCTGGCGTTTTCAGGAGTCTTTTCATCAGCAACTTCAATAATCTCTAATTTTATATAGCGAGAAAGACGTTTGCTATATTCATCAATAGCATCCCTGAAGAATTTCTCCTTTATCTTTCCAACACAGCAGATATCAATCTTCATAGTTATAAACCTTTCGTTCTGTAAGTACAGAGGCTTCGCAGTGATCAAGTCTTTCATTTTTGTTGTAGCCCTGTTAAGTGACTTTTATGATTGTAACAGAGGTAGAGATATGTGTCACTACAAAAGTTTATAAAATGGCCAAAATATATAAGACATCCAGACACCAAAATATATAAGATAATCGGACGCCAAAATATAAAGACATTCAAGCAATCCCTCCAGCGGGCTAAAACATGCCCTTTGGAGGGATTCTTTCATGTCTTTTATTATATTTTGGCTGGTTGAGGACGCTTTATATATGACTTTCATGTCTATTTAGTTATTTTGGCGTCTCTTTTTATATTTACAATTTTTAAAATATAGTGTATATTCTTCTTGAATGTGGATCGGGGGAAAAT
>DFFQ01000014.1 GCA_002371025.1 Lachnospiraceae bacterium UBA3772
TCTTCTTTATCTGATTTAGTCATCTCTTTTACAAGAGTCAACTGCTTTTCGATACCATTAGAAAATCCATCCTCTTCTCCAGCATCTATAGACATTTTAAGACTATAACAACTTTCTGCTAATGAATCCCAGCAGTCCTTTGAACCTTTCGGATTAAGACTTACATCATCGAATATATCTGGCTTATTAGTTGCCTTTGATGGGTGATCTATCTTATATCCCTTTTTCATTGGGACATATCTAAGATCATATGCTTCTCTAAGTAATCTTCTATTTCTAGGAACTGAAATAAGCCCTTGAAGTATAAGATTTTTTAGATAAAGTGCTGGTTGACAAGGAACATTATCTGTGCTTATCTTTCTTGTTTCTATATTTTCACGCTCACAGTCTTGAAGAATCTCTGCTGAATAAGCCTGGTCTGCAGATACTATTACGTTATATCCATCAGCTTTAAGCGCCATTATAAAATCAAATATATGACGTAAGCTTGTCTCCTGGCCATCTTTTCTTGAAATTGCCACAGTAAAATAACTCTTAATTACAGGAAACTTAGCACTTCCTATAAACTTCCAATGACTAAACTGAGTTGCACTGATAGAAGCAAAGTCATCTACTCTTGCTAAGTCCAAACCTAACCAAATTGTTGTTCCCCTTGGTATCATATTCACAGCGGGTCTTAAGATATCAATTAATCTATCAGACATGTCATAAAAGTCAACCTTAATAATTTCAGGAACTAAGTTAGGTCTATCCATACAACTAGCAAACTTATCAACACTTCCATTGAAAAATAGATCAGAAGATGAAGTTGAAATACCGCATTTATCCTGTAACATTTTTTCAAGATTCTGTTTCGCCTCAACCTTAAGCTGAATAGGAACATGAATTACACGTTCAGGATCTTGATCTTCTGCTAATTTGTAATCTTCTCCTAAAATTTGATTCGGATACTTACCGTCACCAACATACACCGGGAAAGTAACACCATTAGAATCTCTATAATCCTGTGGCTTAACTTCATAGTGTGCTGGATGACAGTAATATGTATACTCTCTAGGAGAATTATCCAAAAACCATTCAGTAGCTGCATTATCTCCTTTAGCAGATGAGTCAACGATAAGATTACCTACCATTTGCATCGTCTGCATATTAAAACGAGAAGTCATACGACCATAGGCAGCTTCAAGAATAGACTGTGCTCTTTGAGGATTGGGGTAGAAATTTAACTCGCTCAATATGTAAATCAATACGTCGCTTCCCAAACCTATTTTTCCTCCAAGAGGACCTGAAGTAATATACTGTAATTTGAAATTTGGTCTTACATTCTTAAAAAACGGTACCTTCTCTAACGCCTCTTCTCTAAACCACTTTATAAACTCAGCATAACCTACTTCTTCATCCCGGTGAGTCACCACAAATGAAAAAGGTTTAGGAATTAATTTAAGCGTTTTAGAAGGATTTTTCATACATAACATTCTCGCATAACAATTAGCCATGCAAAGTCTCGAAATTGTTGATTTACCAATACCAATTGCTCCCGATAGAATTAACATAGGATAAGCTGTCGTTAACTCCGAAGGAAATATTTTTGGTAATTCTTCTTTCCAAAACTGATATATAGCGTTTCCACCATCATAGAAATCTGTTCCCCCAAGATAATAATCATCGGAATATAAAGTTTCTATAGTAGGAGGCATTCTATAATAACCATGAGTAGATAAAAATACTAACTTCTTCTCACGTTCTGTTAATGTATTATATTGTTTTTGAATAGATATATTAGATAGTTCCTCAGTCAGATCTTTGGTAGGATCAAATTGATCGAAAAAACTATTATTCATAACTATTTCTTATTAAACTCTTTAAAGAACATAGAGGTAAAATCTTCAATAGCCTGTTTACTTTCTGGACTTTCAAAATCAATATCAGAGTTTTCCTCTGCCAATTTTTTAAGCTCCATGTCACTACCTTTAATTTCTATATCATCCTTCATGGCATTAAGCTGATCCATCATGTTCATGATCTGTTGACAAGCTACCCAAATATCTGGAATACTCATCTCATTCTTATTGAACATCATTTCAGGACTAAGAAGGTAATTAATGCACACCGTTAATCTCTCTAACATGTGTAGGATCATCAGAGGCTTCAAAGATTGGAACATCTCTGAAACATATAACTGTAAGACCCTTCTCTTTTCTGGGGTACTTACGGCTACTAAAGATTTGCTTAGGTTACCAAGATCAAGTTGTAAATCAGTACCATACTTAGCATTATAGTCTGAAAAAACCTGATTAATTGATAACTGCATCTGTCTGACGTTTTCTTCTCTTTCGTTTTTTGCAAGAAGATTAGCGTCCAAAATTATATTATTAGCTTGTTTAGGAAGTTTTGGAGAACCTGCAATTATAGACTTCATATCCATCTTCTCCTCATCATCCTCAAGCATGACGTAATCATCCGGATCACCTACTGAACTACTCTTCTTTACATCTTTGAGCAGTTTCTTTTTAAATTCCGGATCAGAAAATGGGTTAATTGCTTCCATAAACTCTAAAATTATTTGCTTGCGTTATTAATTTGTGCTAACTCCTGATCAGCTGCTGCCTTAAAAGAATTAGCATTCTGTTCATTATTGAAATTTTGTAATCCTAACTTAGCTTTTGTTGCCTGATCAGGACTACCTTGAGAACCTGCAGGATCTGCAAACTTCTTATTTCTTAGGATTATCATAATATTTATAATTAGGTTCAACGTATTAGTGGGGAGATGATCCCGGCCTTTCCGAGCTCCCCATGCGTCATTTGTTGCTGGTTTTAAACCAACTTACATCCAGAAAGTAACATACTTCATGTTATCCCCGAACATCTTTTCATAATTTGCGGCTGTGACTTCAATGTACTTCTTAGCTGGCCATAATATTACCTTGCCAGTTTTCTTAACAGCCTTACATAAAATTGTTTTCATAATCGTTAATTAATTTAAATTGTTAAACCTAGATTTCCCTTAAGGAGTCGAACCTTAACGAAGAATCCCGGTGGGAAATTCACGAAATATGATAAACAATAAGATTTGATCTAGTAGCCGTATCGAAACGTAGAATCACTCTCACGAGCTTCACTACTAGACAACAGTAAATTATATATATAGTAAAAGAATAGGATTCAAAGCGTTTTATATGAATTTTTAGTTAATATTATCTTTCCAGCCCTCTTGAACATTAACTTTTTAGGGGCTATTAAGGTTTCTGGTAATTCGACTTTACCACTTTCAGGCTTGTATGTATAGAAAATCTCGCCCTCCTTCTTATCTTTAATGGCATCTTCTAACTTTCTAAATAACTGAGTGCCTCCAGGAATTTGAATTGAGGGTTTATCTAAGGAACTAATATATACAACCTTCTCTTTCTTCATTTTTGTTTCCAGATCTAACCAGCCCCATGTAATGTAAGTTAATGAAGTGGCTCTTGGATTATAATACGTCAAGACCTCCTTTTTCTTTGGCCCTGATATCTTAACTCTTCCAACCAAATGTACTCTACTTGTTGTAAGGTCCCAAATCTCTCCTGTAGTATCTCTGAACGGTGCCTCTTGAATCGTAGGCCTGTATTTTGATTCTGGCCTTATTTGTAGAGGCGAGTAGAGATAGACAACTTTACCTTGAATGCCCGGACCTAATGCTGAAATAGCTTGACTTGGAGTTGGATAAAAACATATTCTAGGGGTCTTATAATCTCCTATTTTATGATTTGAAAATTCATTATTTGGAACTACCGGATATAAAATCTCATTCTCCAAGTCTGAATTCAAGGAAGCATAATATAATTTATTTCTTAGTACTATCATATGAATTTTGCGTTTAAACTTGGATTAAATTCTTATCGGTGTATGAATGAGATAGATTTTCCATATATTGTGACAAGATGGATTCCGTCACTAATCGAATATTGCCACTGCAAAGGCCCAACAGGATGGTTTAAATGTAAAGTTGGCCTGGTAGTTCTAAAAGAGAAAAACTTAGATAAAAGTAATTTCTTTTTAACTATTAATGAATGGAAAACAGATAACACTGACTTTATTCCAGGATGGGTACATTTTAGGGATAGAAAGTATCATGATATCGCTATCATAGAACTTCCTGGAGAATTTACAAAAATTTATCATGATTTTCCAGAAAATGAACTTGAACGAATAAATGACTTAATTAAAGAGATGGGAATAAAATAATATTCTCATTTCTTTTTTTTATTCTAATCAACTTAATAATAAAAAGAGGCCAACACAGCATTAATGAAGGGAAATACAACGAGGTAACCTACTTCATGTATGCGCTCCACAACAAAAATACTGCATTGGACGCTCCCCTGAAAATCTATATAAAGTTTAAGTCATCGAAGGAAAATAAAGATGAAAACTATGTTAAATAGTAATCATCAATCGCGGGAATAAATCAACCGCTTATCTACTTATAAGGTTTTCACTATTAGAGTGGTGAATTTTGGGCGGATTTTGGCAAAAAATGACGTTTAAAAGCTCAAAATCACCATAAAAACACCCACCAAGTTGGAAAATTGGCGATTTTGTGTGAATTTAACCATTTTTAACATTTCGGACGGACATTATGATACGGCTTTGATAATAGTTTCCTGAAGCTTTGCGGAAGGAGTTAGGCGGAGCCCGGAAGAAAAATAAAAGAGATTTTTGTGTTAATGCTCGTGGTTGCCCTTTCGCTTCGCTCAGCCCACCACACCACCACTCGCATATCGCCTATGGCTCTCAATTGAAGTAAGAAGATATAATTGAAATGGAGCCGGGGCTGATAGGACCTGGCGGAATGAAGTGAGAAATTTTTATATAAAAAAGAAGTATTATTGTATTTACATCTCTGGTGTTTTAAAATTTTCTCATTATGGGCAACGCCTTTGCGGCCCATAATTATCATAAAAAATAAAAAAGGGGATTGGTACACGTTCACCTTTGTGTGTCATGTACCTTCCCTTAGTGTTATTTAACCAATTCTTTTTACCAGCTCAAATCCCGCTACTTTCTTTTTATCAATAGTTAGTAAAATTGATTTAACGATAAAATAGTCTTCTATATCATTAGCTTTTGCTAATTTTTGATAACCAATTTTATTATAAATATTAGCAAGTTTCTTTTTTAAATCATATTTACTTATTCTATCTTTTTCTCTGAATTCAGAGTAAATAGTTCTTTTTAATAATGATAAATCAAAAGTCATGATATCTAACTCTCTTTTTATTTTTGTTGTATGATATCCAAGAGATCGAAGTCTATTTTTTCCTAGTGATAAATAAATCCAATCTTCCGCGTTTAATAGGTAAAATACTAAATCTTCTTCTATATTTGAGTTACCTATTTCTAATAATCTATCATAAACTGTTTCAGCTTTTTTAATATTGTCATATAAATTTTTATACTTGTTTATTAAATTTTGGCGAATAGTTAGAAAATTTAGCATTTCCTCAATAAATATATCCTCATCTACTTCTAAGAAATCACATATATTTTTAAATGATCCATTTTTGTAATCATCTAATAAATATATCATCTTTCTCACTTCGGTAATAGTATCCCTTGATATCATCTTTTCTGATTTTTTCGATAATATATTTATTGCTACGGATACCGGAATTTCTAAAACATCCCCGGTTTTCTTCATTTCTGTTATATAATTTTCATTACATTCTATAGGAATTGCTTTTCGTATTTCTTCAATAGTAGTATATTTGTTAAAGAAATCTATTATTTCATCTCTGTACTCAAATACTTCTCTTCTCCCGAGATGTTGATATGGTTTAAAATATCTGTGAATAATAGTTTCATCCGCCTGAGTTCCACCTTCAATAATCTTAAATATTTTAAAAGCGAAATTAGATGTACTATGTGTTTTTAATCTGTTTTTATTTATTTCATCAGAGCTAAAGCCAATTTTAATGACTTTGACAAGATCATCAGCTAGATTTATTGAATCTAAGTTTTCATTTTCTATTTCTTCATTTTTAAACCCAACTGTGACCAATACATAAATCATTCTCTATTATTCTCCTTTCTTCTTTAATAATTCAAACCCCTTTCCTCTTTTACCTTGAAGTGATGTGATATTAATCAATGAGACTTCAAACCATTCCTCTAAATCATTGGCCTTAGCAGATTTACTATATGATATTTCACTATAAATCTTAGCCAGTTTTTCTTTTATGTCAGATAAAGATATTCTATCTCCTTCCTTAAATTCAGAGTATATTTTATCTTTTAATTCTATTATTTTATCAGTTTTTGTATCTCCAAGTTCTTTTTCAATCTTGGAAGAATGATAACCTAGAGCTTTTAATCTATCTTTTCCTAGTGATAAGTATCTTGTAGTTTTATCATCAAGTTGACGCTCTATAACTTTTCTAGCTTCATCACTAAGATTGGCCTCGCAGAGAAATTTTAGCCTATCATAAATTGTTTTTAGTTCATCATATTCAGTAAAAAAGGCGTTCATTTCTCCTCGTATTCCATCACTAAAGTCTATATCTAGAGCACTAATTACACTGAAACGGTCGGCATACTCTGTTTGCTGTATATCATATGCCCTTCTTTCAGATATTATTACCAAGTTGTTTATTTCAGGTTTGAGATTACTATAACCTCTTTTATTAACACCTACATAATCATCTTGATAATTATCATTTTCAACTCCTCTAAGATATTTATTTGCTAAAACGCCCTTAGTATCTTCCGGTGCTGAATCAAAAGCTCTAAGCAATTTTTCTGTTGCTTCAAGTTTTTTATTAATTATAGCATCGAATTCTTCAGGGCTTGGAATTTTATTTTTTGTACTATTAGTAAGTGGCTTATAGTAGAATCTTGCCCAGTTTTTCCATGGATTTTCCCATAGTCTTTGCCTTCCTAGAATCTGGGGAAGATCAAGACTTATATCCACTGCTAAACAATCAACATTAGCGTCACTGAGAATTATACTAATAGCACAAGGACTATAAAAATCAGCGCCAAGATAAACAGTACGGGTACAGAAGGTAAACATCTTTCTAGGTTCGTTTTCTAGTGGAACTCGGCCTATTTCCCATTTTATACCAAGTTTATTCTTTATCGTTTTATCATTCTTTAAAGTCTTAGCACAAAGAATATTGCATTCTTCTGGTTTTAAATTATTCTTTTTAATAATCTGAACAATATTATTCACTGAATTAACATAAAATACCACCTCTCTAGATTCATAAAACTTTGGATTTCCATTTTCATCACTTCTATAAGTTGTTACAAAACGTCCTGCTTTATAATCTTCTATTATTCTTTTTGCAGGATCATAGATTGATCTAACCACTCTTACATCAAGGTCGGGTTTTTGAATTCTTCCTGGGTCTAGAGCTTCCCAGTCTAGTTCATAATAAGGCAACTCGGCAAATTCTGGTATGTCTTTCAGATATTCTCCCATCATGGGAGTTGCTGAAAGATAACATACTCTTTGAATGTCTTGGAGTTGTCCCACAAATTCTAATTCTGTTCCGCTTTTAAATCGCGCATCAGTAAAAATGCTCTGAAACTCATCAACGACGATTTGAAAAGCTCCTAATATTCCTCGTTCTTTTAGGACGCTTTTTAATGCGTGGAATGAATCATAAGTTACAAGGATTTTCTTAGGTTTAATATTTCTGACAAGAAAGTATTCGTCAAGTTCTGTCCTAATTTTCTCGCAGAGGTTTCTAGTTTCCTCATTGATTTCATTTTCTGTAGGGTCTTCAACTCTTTCCGCTGGATTTGGCTTTTTTCTTTCATTACTTATATCCTTATCCACCCCTAACTCTTTGTCATAATATTCACTCCTAATCCTGTAAACCTCACCTTCATGTTGTTCTGTTTTATTGTCCAGTAGTATATTTCTAGGACTACACAGAACGACATTAAATT
>DFFQ01000027.1 GCA_002371025.1 Lachnospiraceae bacterium UBA3772
TATTGAAAAAATTTCAGACTGACATATCCAATGATATTAAAAATATAACCCATCAAACAATGGATGTACGAATCATCTGTTATCAAACAAACAACGTGTCAGGCGGAAGAAAGTTTCACGCAAACAGCTTCAGCTGCCAAGAGAGCGGTGTTCCACAAAGTCAATTTGAACTAGTTCATGATGATTCATTATTTTGGCCTAGCAGTCCAACCTATCTTTATGATTTTGTAAGAGAGCGTATTCATATTAATGCTATTGGTCAGCAGCTTCATGGTAAATTTGCCGCAATGTCAGCATTAGACATTATTCATAATAAACAGCACACAAAAGAGTTGATACCAGATTCCATCGAATGTTTTGACAATGAAGTCGTCATTAATTTCAATGTGCCATACCCACCTTTGGTTTTTGACACTACTTCCGTTAACAAAATAAAGCATTATGGATTCAGTGTTATTTCACCTTCTAATAAAAACATTGTCCAATCTGTTTGCATAAAAGACAATAGTATACATATAAAATGCTCTGAAAATGTCGCAGGCTGCAAAGTTCGCTATGCAATTAATGGAGAAAGGATGCATAGCGGTCGTATACATGGCCCCAGAGGGAATCTACGGGATTCACAAGGCATTTACAAGAAAGCACAAGTTAACAGGAAAGAATATCCCTTACATAATTGGTGCTGGCAATTTGACGTACAAATATAATTGCTTACATATATTTCACAAAATAGGTAGAACTTTGCATTTGTTTTGATTTTATAAACTAATAGTTTGGTAAATTAAAAGAAATTCAATATCTTTGCAATCAAAAAAATTATGTTGTTTAATTCAATAGCATTTCTCTTTTTCTTCCCAATAGTATGCCTCGTCTATTTTGCAATTCCGAAAAACTGCATCAAGATTAGGAACGGCTTCCTTTTAACAGCAAGCTACTATTTCTATATGAACTGGGAACCTATTTATGCATTACTTCTATTAACAAGTACATTTATCACTTATATTGCCTCAATTGGGATTGGACATTGTCAAGAAAAACAATTAAAAAAACTATGTTTAATCGGTAGCATAGTTCTTAATTTAACCATTCTATTCCTTTTTAAATACTACAACTTCATTACCGATAATATAGAACTAGTACTTCTATCAAGCCATCTCAGCATAGATTTTCCCAAATTCACCCTTTTACTCCCTGTCGGTATTTCCTTCTATACATTCCAAGCGCTGGGATATTCTATAGACGTATATAAAGGTACAACCAAAATTGAGCATAATTTCTTCACCTACGCTCTCTTCGTATCCTTTTTTCCCCAGCTTGTAGCAGGACCTATTGAAAGATCAAACAATCTACTCCCACAATTTAAAGAAAAGCACTGCATTGACTATAACCGAGTTATAAATGGTCTGGGACTTATGGTTTGGGGATATTTCATGAAATTAGTATTAGCTGACAGATGTGCTATATACGTTGATGTCATCTTTAATCACGTTGGAGCCCACAATGGAGGTTCGTATTTAATAGCCTCCCTACTCTTTCCATTCCAGATTTATGGCGATTTTGCTGGTTATTCATTAATTGCCATTGGTGTAGCAAAAGTTCTTGGTTTCCGACTAATGGAGAATTTCCATCACCCCTATTTTGCATGTACTATTGGTGATTTCTGGCATAGATGGCATATATCACTTTCCACATGGTTTAAGGACTATGTATATATCCCATTGGGAGGGAATAGAGTCTCAAAAGTAAGATGTTATATCAATCTGCTTATTACATTCGTTGTTAGTGGAATATGGCATGGCGCAAATTGGACTTTTTTCTGTTGGGGCAGTCTTCATGGGATATTATTATGTATTGAAAAAGCTTTTGGCATTAACAAAAAGAGTTATTACGGTTTTACAAGGTTATTACACTGGGGAGCCACATTCTTCTTAGTATGTTTCGCGTGGATATTATTTCGAGCTAACAATATGCATGACGCGATTGAGGTAATAAATAGTATAATTACGAATTTAGAATTCCCAAATGAAATGCAATATGGAATATTTCTTGCTATCGCAGCAGCGATGTGCATACTAAATATTAAAGAATACATAGAAGAATTCAGACCCGTCTTTTTTCAAAAGCTCATCAACAATAAGGTTTTGGTTCATCTATATTTTATCTTTATGATTGCCTATATCATCCTCTTTGGTGTATTCCGCGGTGATCAGTTCATCTATTTCCAGTTTTAAAAGAATAATCATGAAGAAACTAGCAACTAGCATCATCATTATCGGATTAGGTCTATTCATCGTTGACAGAATAGGAGCTAATGCCATGTGGTGGGTCAATCAGCATACCAAAGAGAATGCCGGTCTAAAAATTAGAACAATGATCAATGACGTTAATGCGGACGTACTATTGATGGGAACATCACGCTGTAACCGACATTACGTACCAAGCATTATTAGCGACTCCATTGGAATGAGTGTATATAATGGCGGAATAGATGCTTCAGACAACATTTATGCACATTATACTTTATTAAACCTTATTCTGCAAAGATATAAGCCAAAAGTAATCTGTCTTGAAGTATCTACTAATGACTTCACCAATCCACAAGATCCTTTCTCTACTGTAAGTTTCTTTGCTCCATATTTTGGAAATAACGAACAAAGCGACTCCATTTTCCATCTTGCAGGATTGTACTGGCAATATAAACTATTCCATCTATTTCGATTTAACGCCAAGGCAACCTCTAATATTGCTGGACTATATGTAACCCCACAGGATGTTGGAAAAGATGGATATGTACCAAGCCCCCAACCAACACATTTAATAGAAGGCAAACCTGCATTAGCGGAAGTCATTGGCAATGTAGATAATCAGAAAATACTATTTATTCAACGCTTTATCGATATTTGCAAGAAAAATCAAATAAAACTTATATTTATGATATCACCTGCATATACAACCATAAACAAAAGACATTACAACAAACTCAAGGAAGTCGCCGAAAAGAATGGTACACCTTTGTTAGATTACCACACCATGGGCGTTTTCCTTGATCACCCCGACTATTTTGAAGATAGTGTACATCTTTGGGGAAAGGGAGCGACCGAATACAGCAAAATCTTTGCAAGTCAACTTAAAACGTTATTAAATATTAAAGCCATTAGTGTCAACTAAAAATCAGCAGAAACGTTTGTAAGTTACTTAAATATAGAGATTTAGAGCGGGGAAATTAACGATGACGATTTAAATTGACTACCTTTGCATTTCAAAAACAAATCGATCATTCGATGAACACCGGAAAATATATATTCGCTCAGCTCATAGAGTTCTTGCCCAAAAGAGTCTTTGATAGGTTTGACCTTGGATACTTTGACCTGAAGATACTCTATCATATCAATGAGATTGAAGTCTATTATGTAATAAGGTAGAGTGGTAATCTTCAATATGAGGTCGTTAGCGAAAGTGACACCATGCATAATGC
>DFFQ01000137.1 GCA_002371025.1 Lachnospiraceae bacterium UBA3772
TATGCTTCTGGTTGATAATAATCGTAATATGATACAAAATATTCAACATTATTTTCAGGAAAGAACTCCTTAAACTCAGAGTATAATTGTCCAGCAAGTGTTTTATTATGAGCGAGTATTAAAGTTGGTTTTTGAGCGCGCTCAATAATATTGGCCATAGTAAATGTTTTACCAGAGCCAGTAACACCTAATAATGTTTGATATTTCTTATTTTCTTTTAATCCTTGAACTAAGTAATCAATAGCTTTTGGCTGATCACCAGTTGGCATAAAATCTGAATGTAACTTAAACATGAGCTAATTTTATCATATTTTAAGACTATTTGCAATTTCATGTGAAAAGTGCTATAATCGATTGCGTGCTAAGCCTTTGATAGGCTTTTTACATTTTTATTCTCTTTTATATAGGTTTAAGCCCACACTTATTCCTATTTATTGTATATTATTAACCTATTTACAATTCCTAATAAGGAGGAGAATACAATGGACAAGACAGTTGTAAGACTTATGAATGCCGATAATTGGTATATTGTTCGGGCGGACAATGATAGACAATGGGTGGAATTCAACAACGAATTTGCAAATCCAAAAGGTAAATATTATCTTGCAGGATATTTGTATTATCGTGGGAGAAGACCTTCAAAGTATATTCAGTATAGCAGCAATTACATCCAAAAGTTCTTAGGAACACATATTTTAACGGAGGATGCTTGCTATTTACTGGGAGAGCCCAACAAGGATTACACAGATTGGATAGCAGCTGTACAAAATGGAGCAAAGCTCCTTCAACCATCAAGACTCACTGGGTCTGAAGAAACTGGATATATCTTAGACGGCACAGAGATTGAATATTATCCTGAAGGATCTGTAAAAAAGTTCATTTCAGGGAAAATCACAAGGCAGGAAGGAAACTATATCTGGTTTAATGATGGCAATAAATTCTTTGTACAATGGCTATATCTAAAACCTGATCTGATGGCTAATCTCAAGTTAAACGCTGGATATTTAGATTTATTCTATCCGAGCGACTTTGATGAGATTGCAGATCAATGCTGTCGTCCAAGACTTTCAGGAAGGCTTAAAAATGGAGCTTAGGGTGTGGGACCTAATACAAACTTGAGAGCTTGGAATTTCAGGATTAGAGCGGTTGCTAGACTAGCACCGCTCTTTTCATTATGACTAAGTTTTTAAAACATTGTATCGCTTGCAATTTTATGTAAATTATGGTATAATAAGGTGTACGTTATTTTAACAAACCATCATATATCCCATGGGTAAATTTACCCTAGAACTAACAACCACATTATGAACAAGACACTAAGGAGGAACAAACAAATGGAACAATTGATACCAAGATGGAGTGAAATTAAATCCGATAGGAATCGGATAAACTTGACGGTCATCATCTTAAGCGTAGCAGCAATGTTTATGGCAGTTTTATACGTCATGAATTATTTCGAGTATGCTAGCACAAAGTCAATTTTGCAGTATGAGTACGAGCAGAAAGTCTCTGATGAGATTGCACATAAGCTTGGACTTAGAAGTGCATATGACGAAGCTGAGATCGATGAGAAGCTACTTGCAAATTTCAACCCCAACGATCTTATCCACAAAGAGAGAATTAAGCAGAACGATACCGAAGTAAAGATTTACTATAACGGAATCATCTATACTTATAATACTCTCGGAAATCCTTTGGAACACACATGTGAGCCTGAAGATTCAATGAAGGTTAGAACAATTTTCGTGATGCTGTTTGCATTCTTTGTATTTGCAGCCGGAATCTTAGCAATCATGTATGCAACAAATGGACAGATGGATCATCTGCTTGGTGCTTCAAAGGCTCGTGGTTACATGCAGGCGTTAAGAGACATTGAAAATAACAATGTTGATTATAACCTTCAAATGTACCAGGTAAGAGAAGCAACAGAAAAAGCAGAAAGACAGAGCGGATTCTGGAAAGGTGTTTGGAAGGATATCAAGGAAGCCAAGCAGGAACTTGAAACCTCTGCTGAAAAGGAAAAGGCTAAAAAAGCAGCTGAAAGGAAAGCTAGAATCGAAGCTGAAAAAGCAAGGAAAGCTGAGGAAGAAGCAGAAGCAAGAAAGGAAGCAGAAGCTGAAGAAAATTCAGATGATCTCTTGAATGAAGAGATGAAACAGATCTTAGATGGTCTTATGGATTCAGCACAGGAAAAGGTAAAGGAAACTGAGAAAAAGCCTGCACCTAAGAAAGCACCTGTTAAGCCTAAGACTACAACAACCAAGAAGACATCTTCGACTACAACTGCTAAGAAAACTGTAACTTCTAAGAAGGCTACAGCAAGCACAACCGCTTCAAAGAAAGCACCTGTCAAGAAAGCAACAACTACCAAAAAGGAAACAAAGACTACAACTGAATAATTGGGATATGATGGAAGAAAATGGGGAGGCAAATGCCTCCCTGTTTTCGTATGTAAAAATAAGCTAAAAACCCTTTATTTTTTAAGGATTATTTGATATAATGCCATAGATATGGATACTATAAAAATACGCGGTGCAAGAGAGCACAATTTAAAGAATATTGATATTGATATTCCAAAGGATAAACTAGTTGTAATTACAGGACTTTCAGGCTCTGGAAAATCTAGTTTGGCTTTTGATACTTTGTATGCAGAAGGACAAAGAAGATATGT
>DFFQ01000006.1 GCA_002371025.1 Lachnospiraceae bacterium UBA3772
ATGTGTCAATGTACCTGTCCCTAGTGTCATATTATTCAGTACTCTTTAGGTATTCCTTCACCTTGTTTTTGGTACGAAATCACATGTCTTTTCCTTAATGCTTTGTATTTTGCGGACGGTTTGTTTTTCATTTGCTCGATTTTGTATAGGCGGGAGAAAAGGCAAAGATATATACTTCATAACGGTATTTCTTATAATTCATAGAATTTATTTGACAATTCTGGACACGATGTCTCAAACTTTTTTTTACTTCCTTGGGGAATAATTATTTTTGTTAGGTTATTGCAACCATAGAAAGAACAATCATTTATTTCAATATTTGCATTTTGTACTATTATCATGTTTAATGCTTTGCAGCCATTGAACGCGAAGTCACCTATTTCTGAAATGCTTTCAGGTAACAATATTGATTTTAAACTAGTACAGTATTCAAATGCACTATTTCCGATGAATTTTGTACTCTCTGGTATGTTTATTGACTCTAAATCTGAACAGTTAGAAAAAGATCTATCTTCAATAGATATAACTCCGTTAGGAATAATAATAGATGACAGGGAAGTGCAACCCTTAAATGTTTCTTTTTTTATTCTATTTATAAGGTGAGGAATCACCATAAATTTAAGACTAGAACAGTCATAAAAGCATCTTTCCCCGATCTTTTTTGTCTCATCAGGAAGAACTATAGATATTAAACTAGAACAGCCTTCGAAAGTACTATCCTCAATAATTGTAATATTGTTTGGAATACTGATTGATGCAAGTTGAGTGCATCCCATAAAGGCTCCTTCCCCTATAAAATGTACATTTTTTGGTATAACAATGGAAGTAAGTTTTGCACACCCATAAAAAGCATATGGTTCTATCGTTAATAATGTTTCAGGAAGACGTACAACTTCAAGACTAATACAATTCTCAAACGTGCATTTCTGAATTACATCAATACCATCAGGGATTGTGATTGTACGCATATATATACATCCAGCAAAGGCTGCAGGTCTAATGCCAACGACACTATCGGGAATAGTTGATAACGAACATCCCTTTAAAAGAATATTTGTTTTGCTTTCAATTATGGCATTACTATCTTCACGAGAATCAAATATACGATTATTATTACTTACATTAATTGATAATAGTTCTTTGCAACCAACAAAAGCAAAATCTCCTATGGAAGTTACACTTGATGGGATAAATAATGATTTTATTTTCCCCGAAAAAGATTTACCACCAATATGATTAACACTATTTGAAATATATAATGATTTGAGTTCCGTGCAGCCTGAGAAAGCGTTTTCGCCTACAATTTCAACACCTTCAGGGATATGCATTGAGCCAAGATTAACGCAACCAAGAAATGCGCCTTCCCCGATAGTTCTTATGCTGTTGGGGATCTTTGTAGTCGCACATCCAATCACAAGGGTATTGGTTTCTGTTTCTATTACAGCATTACAATTCTCACGAGAATCAAAAATAGGATTATGATTTATTTTTATTGAAATAATATTGCTACATCCCCAAAAACATGAAGGACTTATGGTTTTCAGCAGAGAGGGGAGGGTGACAGACTTTAAAGATATACAATTCAAAAATGCCTCTTCTTGTATTTCCTCTAAACTTTCTGGCAAATCCAAAGAGCTAAGTTTCTTACAACCACAAAATGCAGATTTGTTAATTTGAGATACTTTTGTGTGAAACACTACAGACTCAAGATGAATGCATCCAGAAAAAGTTTCATCTTTAATAATAGTAACACCTTTAGGAATTGTTATTATTGTTAATCCATAACATTCTAGGAATGCACGCTCTCCTATGTATTTCACAGAATCTGGAAGCTTTATTGAGGTAATGTTACTTTGACAGAACGCTTGATATCCAATAGCAACAACACCATCAGGTATGACCAATGAGGATATTTTGCTACCACAAAATGCACCATCACATATTACTTTAGTACCTTTATCTATTGTAAACTCTTCTATATAATCAGGAACACGTAGTAAATAGGTTCCATCCACGCTATATTCAGCACCATATCTATCTTTTTTTACGATAAAGGAATCAATATTTGTATGATATTCCATTTGATATTTCTAAAATGAAAAATATAATAATTCTAAAAAAGAGATATAATATTGTTTCTTTTTTCAGCAACAATCATGTCGTTAGAGCACTTTCGTGAGAGTAAAATACTTATGCACCTTGTTGGAATATCATAAGCATGGGCTTGAGAAACTGATGCATACATTGTAATTGAAGGTTCAGTTGAATTGTTTCGTTTTAAAATCAAATTCAAATCTTCATATATATTATTTTTATCTGTCAAACTTAATTCATCTTGTATATTCAATAAATTTTGAATGTTTTCGTATAATTCATCTTTAACTCTTATCAATGATTCTGTTGAGCCATCATCAAAGATATTAAAACAATGGCATCCCCACAATAAATCCCCAAATTCTCTTCCATTATTAATTTTTGACATTACCATAAGAACTATATTGTCACTCTTCAATTGTTCGTCAACATATTTTTCGTGTTGTCTTTTTATTTTCTTAAGTTCTTCAATTGTGTATTTATTTACATTGGTATCAATTTCTGCATGATGATTACGGCACAGAAGTATTAAATTATCATAGTTATTATAATCACTGAGACCTTCAATATGTCTTGGACCATTCTTTTTTTCGCTAACGATATGACATTCGTTACTAATATTAGTGTGGCAGTCATCATTAAGGGTCAATCTCCTATTGCATATAGAACATCTTCCAGCGGCTTTTCCCCATAATTCTTTTCTGATTTTAGCTGGTATATTTGGCATGTTTTTTAAGACTTAGTATGTTTTAAATTCTCACCTCTATACTGAGCAAGTTGGCTTGCAACAGTTGAGTTATTTGTTGTTTACATAAGCATCTAATTGGTCATTGACCTGCAACATCCATTTAGGAAGTTTCGCCTTTGCATTATCTATCAGTTCTTGAGGCATCTCCTTGTAATATGCATATGCCATAGGGCCTGCGATAGCACTAAGAGTGTCTGCATCGCCTCCAAGTGAAATAGCGAGTTTCAGACAGTCAGCATAATTACTACTTTCTAAAAAAGAAATGATAGCAGCAGGAACAGTCTCTTGACAAGAATCCTTAAAATCATATGTGGGTTTGATGTCTGCATATGTGAGTTCCGCCCATGTCGGATAGTATCTTTTGAGAACATTCTCGCGAACGAACTCCTTGTATTGTCCTTGCATAAGATAAAAGATGGACAGGGCAGTTGAGACTGCACCTTTTATTCCTTCTGGATGGTTGTGTGTGGGTTCGGCAGTCTGAGTTGCAAGAGCTATGCACTCATCCTCAGTCTTTGCCATAAAACCAGCTGATGAAACCCTCATTGCACTTCCGTTTCCATATGAATTATAAGCAGGCTTGACAGTTCTCGACAAAAGCCAACGTGCGAAAGAACCACCAAAGCCGCGATGGAAATC
>DFFQ01000028.1 GCA_002371025.1 Lachnospiraceae bacterium UBA3772
AGATTTACCGGCTTTGGTTTTGGAACAATCTTGAGGCAATCTATAGGGAGAAAATCATTAAGGCCGTGGCTGAAAATGCTATGGATGCTGATGCCGAAATAGCCAAACAATTCCCTTACAGCGAGATGGCCAAATTCGGATGGGTTCCGGAAACCAGAGATGCGAAGGAAAAGGTTGTTTCTCTCAGGAAATACTTTGAGGTTGTTGAGCTATCCCTATTGGGAAGTGATCAGATTACAAGAATTGCATGCAGAAGACTTGCGATTACAGATAAGAGTGATCTTGCTTTAATGGCGTGGGCTCAGGAAGCAAAGATAAAAGCGCGTGATATTCAAACAGCACCGATTAATATCAAGGGTCTGATTGCGGCAATGCCTGAGATACGAAAAATGACAGTGCTTAAACCGAAAGATTTCTGTCCACAGATTAAAACATGTTTGGCGGATTGTGGTATCGCATTGGTGTTTCTTCCTCATCTGAAGGGATCTTTCCTCCAAGGGGCATCCTTTATGGACGGAAACAAGATTGTCGTGGGGCTTACGGCAAGAGGAAAGGATGCATATAAATTCTGGTTTAGTCTATTCCATGAATTGGCACACATTGCGCTAGGCCATGTAGGACAGCCAAATGGGACATCTGAAAATGATGAGGAAGCTGCAAATAAATGGTCTGGTGATACACTGATTACATCTGAAGATTTCGAAGCATTCAAGAGGGATAGAGATTATTCGGAGAGAAGTGTAATTCAGTTTGCAAAAGTTCAGGGAATTGCTCCTGGGATAGTAGTAGGGAGAATGCAAAGAGAAGGAATGATCAAGTATAGCATGCTGAATAATTTGAAAGAAAAATATGAAATAGCTGTATAGAACAAATGTTTATCAGGAGTTTTATGAAGGATCATGTGAAGAACATGGTCCTTTTATTTTGTAAAAATGAAAGAAGGAGGACATTTGCTTATAGTTGGAAAAAGTTGAAGCATTGAATAGTGCGGAAAGGAGATGTTAATAAGTGAGTATTAGCACATATGTAGTTGAGAAGGATGCTGAAAGGCATCCTTTTTTGGTTGAAGAGCAGAAAATAGAATATGGGGTGTCCTGTATTCAAAGTCCGAAAGATGTTGTAGATCTGATAAATCATGCTTTTAGGTTGAGATTTATGGCTGAGGAATACGTTTATCTTTTATCTCTTGATTCCAAAGGACACATATTGGGAATGTTTGAGGTAAGTCATGGTACGGTTAATTCTTCTCATTGTAATCCTCGTGAAATATTTTTGAGGTCTCTGGTATCAGGAGGTAATTCGGCAATAATAGTACATAACCATCCTTCGGGAGATACTTCTCCGTCAGATACGGATATATATGTCAGCAAGCGCTTATATGATGCAGGAAAACTTATAGGTATCAATGTGGATGATTTTATAATTGTCGGGGAAGAAGATGAATATTACAGTTTTAACGAAGAAGGGATGATTAGTCAGTACGGAAGGGAGGATAGTAATGAACAGACCCAATCTTTATAAAGAAAAAGCAAAAAGCGAGTGTTTTTGGCGAGTGGAAGATTACCTTGCCAATAGTGGCGAAATCTGGATTGATGGAGATTTTACGTCAGAAGATGGAGATTATATTTTATCGTTAATACGCTATATGGAGGAAAAGCATAAGACTAATAACAAGTTTGATACCGTGACTATTTATATCAACAGCTATGGGGGAAACCTTAATAAGTGGAATTACAGACTGTAGTAATGTCCACTCCTGTTGATTTTGTTCTTTTTTATTCACAAGAGAGTGATTCAGCTTCTACATTAAAAAGTTCAGAATTCTTAGAATAGTATGTAAACATAAGTAATGCTCCTGCTCCGAACCATGCAATAACATCTGCAAATAAAACACCATTCTTTCCTACGTAGATTGGAAGCCATGAAGCAACTGCCAGGCGGATAAGTAATTCTACGATACCAGATAACATTGGAATGAATGTTTTACCACTTCCAAGTAATGCGGCACGATAGGTGTATAATGCATATACCACAAAGAGGAACATGCATTGAATTATCAGGTAATAATATGCGGTGCGAAGAATAGTATCATTTAAAGTAGCGGACTGTTCGTTTGTGTTTAAAAACAGGCTAAGGGCGGGCTTTCCTATCAGTATAAAAACCAGGCTGGAGATTACAGCGAGACTTATATTGATCTTTAAGCAGACTCCAACGCCATGTTTAACACGTTCCATCTTTCTGGCTCCGAGATTCTGGGCAACATAGGTTCCGAGGGCAACAGAGAAAGATACTCCGGCCTGCTGGATGAGATTCACTAATTTGCTGGTGAGAGATACAGCAGTGGTAAATACATAGCCGTAGGAATTGACGATGCCCTGCATTATAAGGCCGCCAATGGAAATTACAATATTCTGTGTAGCCAAAGGGAGGCCGGCCTTAAATAATTCTTTGGAACATTTGAGGTTAAAAGACCAGTCGCTGGCACATAAATGAAGCACATCCCATTTTTTTATCTTAATGAAACAAACAACGCAGGAAAATACCTGGGAGATCAATGTGGCTACAGCAACACCGGTAACACCTAAATTAAAGTGAATAACAAATACAGCATCCAAAA
Organism: Lachnospiraceae bacterium UBA3772; assembly: GCA_002371025.1. GTDB lineage: Bacteria > Bacillota > Clostridia > Lachnospirales > Lachnospiraceae > Eubacterium_Q. Next base: position 2,618 of record DFFQ01000028.1, read on the forward strand.
CAATATTTATTATTGATGAAATGATCAATGCTATAAATGCAGTCTGCGTATCTCCTAAAGACCTTAAAATAGAGGACAGCAGATTGTAAAGCATGGTGATAAAAACACCGGCTGTTACAATATTTAAATATAAAATGGACATATCTATGACATTTTCAGGTGTCTTTAAAATAACCAGCAGATCAGGTATAAAAAATAAAGCTGCGACGGTGATGAAGACAGTTAATACAAATGATAAAATGCATGACATAGCAATACTTTTTCTCATTTTGGTATAATCTTTTGCCCCATATTGCTGTGAGATAATTATAGAAAAACCCTGAGTAAAACCTGTAAAGATATTAAGGATCAGCCAGTATATCCAGCTGGTGCAGCTGACTGCTGTGAGAGCTTCGGTACTGACGTATCTTCCTAACATCATAGAATCAACAAGAGTATATGCCTGTTGAATAAGGCTTCCGGCTAGTATTGGAAGGGCAAAAGAGAATAATAATTTTGCTGGGTTTCCGCTGGTCATATCATTTATATGCATTTTTTATAAATTCCCCCTAGAAATTTTCTTTTTTTTATATATAATAGTATACGTGTGTGTGTATGAAAAGTATTTTTTTTATGAATAAGGGGACTTGGATATGAAATACATTGTTAACTATGACGAAATAGACAAGTATTGGAAAAATGATTATTTTTTCTGTGAAGATAAAATACTAGCTACTATGGCCGAGAAATTTGGCTGTAAGTATGATCTTATGTTTGCCGGAGCTTTTGATTTTGGATATAACAAAGGACGAAATAAAGAAGTTGGAAGTAATATGGTGGTCAGATATTTTGATCAGGACATGTTATTGGAAAAATATTATGGAATCCATATAAACAAATTTGATGAGGCTTATGGCGGAGCTGACTTTTTAGAACGTTCTAAAGAGGAATTGTTAAAAGGTATACCTACTGCTGTAGAATTAACGAGAGATGGAATATGGGATATTAAGCCTGGAGAAGATTTAGTCGAGGCAACCATCTTTTTACTTGTGGAGATAACTGATGAAACAGTCACAGTTATTGATCCTCATGAACTTGGAATTAGAAGAGTAGTTTCGAAAGAAATATTTATAAGAAATTTCGCCTGGGGCGTTACATTCGAATGCGATAAAAATAAAGTTGATAAGGAAATTGATGTAAAAGATTTTCTTAAGTATGTTATCTGCAATTGTCATCGTACACTGATATCAAATGAGGGATGCATAGATGCAACTACTATTTTTCCATCAATGCAAAGTGGCAAAGATAATCTTTTACGCCGCAAGGTGGAAGATCCTTATGAAGAAATGCTTCAATTTGCAGAGGATGTTATTTCCATGGATTTTGATGCAGAAATAAATGGATTAGAGAGCGTGTTATTTACACCGTTTTATTATGGACTTTTATATACATATCGTTCTCGTCTTGTATTTACAAAAGCTCTTCGTGAATTAGAGGAAAGAATTCATTTAGAGATTTTTGAGCCGATAATTGAAAAGCTTATCGTTACATCTTCTAAATGGAATTACCTTAGAATGGTATTTACGAATTGTTATCATAATGGGGGAATGTCTCAGAAGATAAAAGATGAAATGAGCTCAGTGATAAGGGAGATTGCTGATATAGAAAAGATTGTCATGGCTGATCTTCAGAAAATGTATGACAGCTTTGATGACTATAAGAAAGAGGTTGATCTTTCGGGACAGTTTAATACTTACTTATTTGATAATGAGAATTGGCAAAGTATAGATGAGGGGAAGGCTGTTTATGGAAGATATTATTATGAGCCAATAACTGAAGGTGAAAATGCAAGCGGGAATGGAAACTTTAATTTGCCGGAACCAAACAAGAGGGGGGACAGTTTAGTTTGTTTGGGACAAGAACTTTCTGTTGATGAAGAGATCACTGCTGCCGATTTTAATAGCTTCTATATATATGGAACAGTTTTATATAACGAGATGATCTACGATTATATGGATATTCTTTACACAGATGGAAGTAAAGAAAAAGTATTGATCGGTTTCGATGGCTGGATCGAAAATGATTATAAGTTATGCGGAGGCATGAAGGCTGTATGGCAAGGAAAGATCATCAAACGAAACAGTAAAGAAGCTCCAGATGCTAGAAGAAAGGCTATTATCTACGAAAAAAACTATTCTATTTCAAAGGGTAAAAAAGTGCAGGGGTTTGTTTTACCAAATAATCCGTTCATAAATATAATTAAAGTTATATTTACAAAATAAAAAAACGAAGTTAAATGTATTAGGAGGACCAGGTATGAAAAGAGGTATTTGTACAATTGTATCATTGAATTATTTTGCGCAGGCAGTGAGTCTGATGAAAAACGTGAAAAAGTTTCATCCGGAAGCAGAGCTTCATGTTTTACTTGTGGATAGGGTACAGAGTGCAGAAGTAACTGAAAAGTTAAAGAAATATGAGGGGGTTGCAAAACTATATACTGTAGAAGAGATAGGAATTCCTGACATGATCAGTATGGCATTTAAGTATGATGTAGTAGAGTTAAATACTGCAGTTAAGCCATATTTTATGGAATTTTTACTTTCTGAATATCAGTATGATAATCTTATCTATATTGATGCGGACATTTTACTGTTCCACAAAATGGATAGAATCTATGAGGAATTAGAAAAGCATTCAGTAATCTTAACACCACATCTTATTTCTGTTGAGGAAGATGTAGATACTCGTATTTCAAAGACACAGGATTTCTTAAGATATGGCATCTACAATCTTGGATTTATTGCGGTTCGCAATAATGAAGCAGGAAGAGAAGCGGTTCGCTGGTGGAAGCATAAGCTTCATGAGAAGTGCTATTTAAGCAAAGAAGAATTCCTTGCATGGGATCAGAAGTGGATGGATTTTGCCCCTGCATTATTAGATGATGTCTATATTTTACGAGATAAGGGGCATAATGTGGCATTCTGGAATATTCAGGGAAGAGTTATTTCAGAAAAGGATGGAGAGTATTTTGTAAATGATACAGTTCCACTTGTTTTCTATCATTTCAGCCATTACCGTTTAGTAAACAGGGATAAGATTGCAAATGTAGAGCAAAAGACACGTAGAATATCATTATCTGAGAGAAAGGATCTCGAGCCACTCTTTGATATTTATTATCAGAGTGTAATGGAAAATGATTTTGATTTCTTTAGTAAGATTCCTTATGGTTATAAATTCTATGATGATGGTGAAGTTATCAGTAAGGAAGATAGAGATGCATATAAGAAGTTATTAGAGAATGGAAAAGTTGGAAAAGAGAATCCATTTGCAATAGCTATCTAATCAGATAAAAACAGAATAAAAAATGTAAAAAATCCCGTCAGGTTTAAGGCCTGGCGGGATTTTTTAAATCCGATATTCATCCAAAAAATTGAGATACGAAATACCCTCCGACTCCCAATCCGATTATTGAAAGAATAAGTACAATTATTAATATAACTTTGATCAGTGTAGCAACGATTCGCTGCCACTTAACTGGTGACTTACAATATTTCTTAAATAAACCTGTTGCGCTGCCTATGATGAGCAGGAGTGCTGAAAAAATAAGTCCTGCGATAGATGCAACTATTGTACCGGCCAGTAGTAACAAAATAACGATCAAAGCAGGTATCATAAACATTAAGAGTACTATAATAAGACACCCACCCATATCATTTTTTCCTCCTCTTAAAATATAGTTTCCAGAAGAATTATAGTATATAATGACAGCAGGTGTCAAAAAATGGGCCTGATGAAAAAATAAGAAAAGGTGAATTAAGATGAATATACAGATTTTTGGAACAAAAA
>DFFQ01000021.1 GCA_002371025.1 Lachnospiraceae bacterium UBA3772
AGTCATATTTTTTCTGCTTTTTTTAAATTATATAACTACAAAGACTACAATACTTCCAACCTTATATTTCCCATCATTAGACAGGGTGGTAGGGCTTATTGTGGAACAAAGAGTATTCTTACTTAATAATGTGCTGGATTCATTTAAACTCCTTATATCAGGATTTTTATGGGGAGCATCAGTAGGCTTCCTCACTGGACTTGCGCTTGGTTATTTTAAGAAAGTTGGTTACTGGTTAAATCCTGTGACAAAAGTTATAGGCCCAATACCAACAACCGCCTGGATACCTCTTGTATTATCTACATTCCCAACGACTCAGAGTGCAAATATATTTCTTATAGCTTTTGCAGTATGGTTCCCTGTAACTCTTATGACCAGCAGCGGAATACAGAGTGTAAGTAATGTAAATTTTGAAGTATCAAGAACCTTGGGAGCATCTACCGTTTATCAGATAATACATGTTGCAATCCCGGCTGCAATGCCAAGTATATTCCTTGGAGTATTCTATGGAACAGTATCATCTTTTGCAACATTAATGGCAGTTGAAATGAATGGTAATTCCAGTGGTATAGGCTGGTATATAAACTGGCAGAAATCAGTAATGATGTATGACGGAGTATATGCAGGACTTATTATCATAGCCACAATATGTTCTCTTACACTTACAGTCTTATTCAGGGTTCGTGACAGAGTTCTTATCTGGCAGAAGGGAGTGATCAAATGGTAGGAGAAATTAGCATTAAAAATGTCAGTAAAAAGTTTGAAGCGCTTGATTCTTCAAGAGAAGAGGTGCTTGCTTTAAATGACTTTAATCTGGATATAAAACCTGGTTCATTTGTAAGCCTTATAGGGCCTTCAGGATGTGGAAAATCAACACTATTAAGGATAATAGGAGGACTTGAAACTGCCAGCAGCGGAAGCATTTTTCTGGATGGAAAAGAGATAAAGAAACCTGGAAGTGACAGGGGATTTGCATTTCAGGGATCTAATCTTTTCCCGTGGCTTACAGTTGAAAAAAATATAGCGTTTGGACTTAAGGCAAGACACATCTATAAAGAAAAAAAGCAGGATGTGCAGGAATATATAAAGTTGGTGGGACTTGAAGGCTTTGAAAAATCATACCCGCATCATCTGTCAGGAGGAATGCAGCAAAGAGTTTCTCTTGCAAGAGCACTGGTGGGACACCCGGCTGTACTTCTGTTAGATGAACCTTTGGGTGCACTGGATGCCTTTACAAGGATCAATCTTCAGGATGAGATCTTAAGAATATGGAAAACCTATAACATGACAATGGTAATGGTAACTCATGATGTAGATGAGGCTATATATATGTCAGATCAGGTAGTGGTAATGGCGGCAAGACCATCTAAAGTTAAGGCAGTGATAGATATTGATCTGCCCCGCCCAAGAGCAAGGGCTCAGGATACATTCCAGGAATACAGGACAAAGATTTTAAATGTGCTTGATATTGGAGGAAAGATTGATGAGGTAGAGTACTATCTCTAAATGAGTTGGGAGCTAAGATCACTGGCATGATAAAACGCTTATAAATGATCATAACAATTACATGATAAAAAACGCTTTCTAAAAAAACTAATAAAATAATAATTATTTACTTAAAAGTTAGGAGACATAAAAAATGAAGAACAGATTAACAGTAGCTATTGCAGATATTATCATTGGAGCACTTATTGCGCTTATACCTTTTAATTTACTTCCTGTTTGTGGCCATGAGGAAAAGAAGATGGCCTGCTTTTTTACAGCTAAGGCTGAAGTTGTATTAGGAATTGCAATCGCATTTCTTGGTATCATTTATCTTTTTAGCAAATGCAAAGGAGTAAGACTTGGTATAACAATAGCACAGATAATCAATGCGGCAATTTCTGTTGTATTTCTTAAGATTATCGGACTTTGCAAAATGGCTTCAATGGCCTGCCAGGTAAAGACAAAGCCGGCTATCATTGTTGCAGCTATAAGCCTTTTAGTGGTTCAGGCAGCAAATATTATCATTTTATCTAAAAAAGGCAATAAAGATGAAGAAAACAGTGAAGTACATACTAAAGAGGATAAAGAGTAATAAAAAAACTGCGATAATACTTGGCTTTTTAGCTGTTATATTCAGTTTCCTTTTATTTGCAGGAACACTTATCAGTTACAGTTTAAAAAAAGGAATTGATAATACAGCTAAAAGATTAGGAGCTGACGTAATGTTAGTTCCTAAAGGAGCTAAGGAAAATGCAGAAAACCTTATTCGGACAGGCCAGAGAAGTACTTTTTATTTTGATAGTTCTAACTATGAAAAGTTAAAAAGTATTGAGGGAATAAAGGAAATAACTGCACAGTGTTTTCTTAAATCTCTGTCTGCAGACTGCTGTTCAACGGAAGTTGAGATAGTATTTTTTGATAAGGATACAGATTTTATAGTCAGTCCATGGATTGAGACTAAATATAAAGAGAAGTTAAATAAAAATGAAGTTATCGTTGGTTATGGTATTGAATTAGAAGACAATTCCATAAAATTATTCGGGGATGAATATAAAGTTGTTGCTAAAATGGCAAAGACTGGGACAAGTCTTGATAATTCGGTCTATTTTTCTTTGGATTCTAAAAAGGAACTTATTGAAAAGGCGCTGGAGAAAGGATCATTTTTAACTGAGGAACAAAAAAGTGAGGATCTTATTTCCTCTGTATTTTTTAATGTGGATAAGAAAAGCAGCCTGTCTCAGGTACTTGGTGAATGTCATAAAAAAATAGGAGATTCATTTGATATTGTATATCCTAAAGAATTAAATGGATCATTTATAAGTAATCTGGGGATAATTAAAAAGGTGATCAGTAATTCTGTTATTTTTGGCGGCTTATTATTATTTATATTACTTCTTACAGCAGAACATATCATTATCTGGAATAGAAGAAAAGAAGTGGCATTACTTAGGATACTTGGAAATAAAAAGAAAAGTATCATAAAGGTACTACTTTTTGAAAATCTGATAGTGGGACTTGTAGGAGCATTAATAGGGCTTTTTACTGGCAGTCTGATACTTATCCCATTTAGTAACTGGCTTGGAATTCTTCTTAAGATGCCTTATCTTGGGCCAGATCTACTGGAATATATGATAATTATAATAGCAATACTTATATTTATGGCGGGAATTGTATGTTTTGCGTCGATTTTTTCTATTCTTTCTGTTGTTAATTTAGAACCTTACCGAGCACTAAGGAGGGAAGAATAAATGATACTTAAAGCAGATCAACTTACTAAAAAATTTGGGGAAAAAACTATTTTTGAAAATCTTAGTTATGAGTTTAAAGAAGGAAAAATATATGCTGTAAGGGGTTGTTCAGGTGCTGGAAAAAGCACCTTTCTTGCAGTGGTAGCGGGATTTTTAAGGCCTGATGGAGGAAGGGTTTTGCTTGAAGAAAAGAACATTTATGACATAAAGGATGAAGACTATTATAAGATACATCAAAAAGAAGGCTATGTTCCACAAAGTAATATACTTATGAAAAATCTTACTGTTTTGGAAAATATAACGGTTCCATTTTTATTAGAAGAAGATAAAGATGAGGAATATTTAAATGAAACTGCTTTGGTGTATCTAAAAAAATTAGGAATATCAGATTTAAAGAATAAATATCCTTATGAAATATCCGGAGGAGAGGCTAAAAGAGTATCTATAATAAGGGCTTTATTAAATGATCCTAAGATTCTTATTTTAGATGAGCCGACTACAGGACTAGATAAAAAAACAGGAAAGATAATATTTGATTTTATAGACGAGTATGTGAAAAAAGGAAATACTGTTATAATAGCCAGTCATGATGAAAACCTTGAAAACTATGGGGTTGAGACTATAAAGCTGGGGAATTAAAAAAACTCTGTTATAAGAGCAAACTATAACAAATCATAAAAGATAGCAATTATCCAAATTAATTATCTTGTGATAATATCTTCTCAACAAGAAAACATAAAGTGATTCAAAAAAAATACAAGATAATTTTTAGGAGGAAGATAATATGAGCGAAATTAAACAGAGTGCATTAGAGTTGATCGGCGGAACACCAATATTACAGTTAAATGGTTATTCAAAGAAAAGAGAGATTACTGAAGCAACAGTTCTTGCAAAACTTGAATACTTAAATCCTGCTGGTTCAGTTAAAGATAGAATTGCTCTTGCAATGATAGAAGATGCTGAAGAAAAGGGAATATTAAAGCCAGGGGCTACAATAATCGAACCTACAAGTGGTAACACAGGTATCGGACTTGCAGCTGTAGCAGCAGCAAAGGGATATAAGGCAATACTTACTCTTCCTGACACCATGAGTGTTGAAAGAAGAAATCTCTTAAAAGCATATGGTGCTGAGCTTGTTCTTACTGAAGGTGCTAAGGGAATGAAGGGAGCTATCGCAAAGGCTGAAGAACTTAATAAAGAAATTCCTGATTCAGTTATTTTAGGACAGTTCATCAATCAGGCAAATCCAAAGGCTCATAAAGAAACAACAGGACCTGAGATCTGGAAGCAGACAGAAGGAAAAGTTGATATCTTTGTTGCAGGAGTTGGAACAGGTGGAACAATCACTGGTGTTGGAGAATATTTAAAGGAACAGAATCCAAACGTTAAGGTTGTAGCTGTTGAACCTGCTACAAGCCCGGTACTTTCAACAGGCAATGCGGGTGCTCATAAGATTCAGGGTATCGGAGCCGGATTTGTTCCAGAAGTACTTAATACAAAGGTATACGATGAGATCATCACAATAGATAATGAAGATGCATTTGCAGAAGGAAAGGCTTTTGCAGTATCAGAAGGAATCCTGGTTGGTATTTCATCAGGTGCAGC
>DFFQ01000128.1 GCA_002371025.1 Lachnospiraceae bacterium UBA3772
ATCTTAATCTTCCTCCTACTCGATTATTAAAGAGCTTTCTTTATAGCCAAAAGAAGCTCATCATATGTTTCATAAGCTGGAATTTCAGGATTATCAGCTTTGATCTGATCTGTACTCTTAAAGAGGAAGCCGGCCTTTGAAGCTTTGATCATGCCAAGGTCGTTATGGCTGTCGCCGCTGGCGATAGTATCAAATCCGATAGACTGAAGAGCACGAACTGTTGTATATTTTGAGTTTTCGCATCTCATTCTAAAACCTGTAATCTCGCCATTTTCAGCAACTTCAAGTTCGTTGCAGAAGATTGTAGGCATACCAAGCTTTTTCATAAGAGGTGCTGCAAACTGTGTAAATGTATCACTGATGATGATTGTCTGTGTTAATGAGCGAAGTTCATCAAGGAATTCTTTTGCCCCAGGAATTGGGTCAATCTTTGCTATTGTATCCTGGATCTCTTTAAGTCCGAGACCATGCTCTTTTAAAATGCCGAGTCTCCAGTTCATAAGCTTGTCATAATCCGGCTCATCTCTGGTAGTTCTCTTTAATTCAGGTATACCTGATTCTTCAGCAAATGCGATCCAGATCTCTGGTACTAAAACGCCTTCTAAGTCAAGACAAACAATGTTCATAGTGAATACCCTTTCTTATTTTTAATTTTAATATTTATGTGAGTGCGGTCAAAGGGACTTGAACCCTCACGAGATGTCTCACAGGAACCTAAATCCTGCGCGTCTGCCAATTCCGCCATGACCGCTTAAGCACTTATTTAAAATACCATCTGATCAGTTAAAAGTCAATATAACTAGAAAGTCTATAAGCAAAAGAAAAACAACTAAAAAGTTTATCAGGAAAATAATATATGATATATTGTTGCTAGATGATAATAGATAGTGTTCTGATGGAGAAAATAAGATGTCTAAAGTTATTATGGTTCAGGGGACCATGTCAAATGTCGGAAAAAGTCTTATAGTTGCCGGACTTTGCAGGATTTTTAAGCAGGATGGATATAGGGTAGTGCCATTTAAATCACAGAATATGGCGCTTAATTCCTATGTCACAAAAGAGGGCTTTGAAATGGGGCGTGCTCAGGTAATGCAGGCTGAGGCAGCAGGAGTTGAGCCGTCAGTTTATATGAATCCTATTCTTTTAAAGCCAACCAGTGATAAAGGGTCTCAGGTTATAGTAAATGGTGAAGTATTAGAGGATATGAATGCCAGGGACTATTTTAAATATAAGAAGAAACTTATACCTGTAATAAAAGAGGCATTTAAAAAGTTAGAAGAAGAGGCGGATATTATCGTTATTGAAGGTGCAGGAAGTCCGGCGGAAATAAATCTAAGAGCTGATGATATTGTAAATATGGGCATGGCAGAGATTGTAGACTCAAATGTGCTTCTTGTGGGAGATATTGATCCGGGTGGGGTATTTGCACAGATCTATGGAACAGTTATGTTGCTTGAAAAAACAGAAAGAGACAGGATTAAAGGACTTATTATCAATAAATTCCGTGGAGATAAGACTCTGCTTGATCCGGGGATCGTAATGCTTGAAGAAAAGACTAATAAAGATGTATTAGGAGTAGTTCCTTATTTATCTTTATCCATCGATGATGAAGACAGTCTTTCCATGAGATTTAAGAATAAAAAGCAGGGAATTATAAATATAGGAATAGTCCATCTTCCTCATATTTCCAATTTCACTGATTTTAATATCTTTGATCAGATAAAGGGAGTTGAAGTTCATTATATTAAGGATCCTATGGAAATAGATGATATGGACGTTATCATCCTTCCCGGAACTAAAAATGTTATCGATGATATGAGATTTTTAGAAAAGTCAGGGCTTTTAGATAAGATAAAGGAATATGAAAAGAATGGAAATATCATATTTGGTATCTGTGGCGGATATCAGCTTTTAGGAAAGAAGATTAAAGATCCATATAATGTTGAGGCTGGAGGTGAGATAGATGCTCTTGGCCTTCTTGATGTAGAAACTGTTCTTTCTAAAGAAAAGATAAGAAGAAGAGTAAAAGGAAAGATAGCTGAGATAAGTGGAGAACTTGATATCTTATCAAATCTTACTGTTTCAGGTTATGAGATCCATATGGGAGTAACAAAAGGAAATGCCCATTATTTGGATAAAATAAGTGAAATAGAGAATAGTGATAGTAAAGATCATAAGGAAACATTTTTAGATGGTTCTTATTCTAAAAACATATATGGTTCATATATTCATGGTATATTTGATGAGAAGAATATGGCTCTTGGTTTTATAAAAGCTCTTGCGGCAAATAAGAATAAGTGTGGAAGACTTAAAGATACAGAATATAAGGATTTTATAAATAATCTCAATGTGATTGATGATAAAGCCTTTAAAGAAGAACAATATGACGCTTTAGCTGATACTTTAAGAGAGTCTTTGGATATGAAAAAAATATATGGAATATTAAAAGATTCTGTGATATGATACAAAACGGTTTTTTTATAATATGCCGTTTATAGTATGAGAGATATATTATAAAACAATTAAATATTGGACATAAGGTGCTTTTGGATTGCAAGCCAAAAGTTAAAAGGGAAACAGGTTAAAGCCCTGTACGATCTCGTCACTGTGTTTAGGGAGTCCTTATATAGTTAGTGTCACTGGATTATTTCCGGGAAGGCCATATATAGGGGTTATGATCTTTGAGTCAGGAGACCTGCCTTATGTTGGTACATTAAAGTCACGAGGAATTGACTGTACGTTAATTGTGTTTCGTCTTTTTAGCGAATATACATTTTTTTCATGTGCAATCAACTCTGACTTTTGTCAGAGTTTTTTTATTTAGGAGGAAACTAAAATGAGAAAGAAACTATTAACCGTTACTCTTGCTTCTCTTATGGCTCTTTCTCTTGCTGCTTGCGGTAAGACAGAGAATAAGACTGAGGCAACAACAACTGTAGCAACAGAAGCTGCTACACAGTCTGATGCAAAGAGCAGTGAGGAAAAAGCAGCAGAAGTTGCTTCCCTTATTGACGCTATCTATGTTCAGGAATTTACTCCAGATACATATACAAAGTGTGAAAAGGCAAAGGCTGCCTGGGATGCTCTTACTGATGAAGAAAAGGAAATGGTTGAAGGCGAGTTTGCAGATCCTGACTATTTTGGAAGAGATACAGGAGATGCTGCAAATGATGATCCATTAAATATGGATGATATTGGCGAAAATGAAATCCTTGTTGTAAGTTTCGGTACTTCATTCAATGATAGTCGTGCTACAGATATTGGTGGAATCGAAAAGAAGATCCAGGCTGCAAATCCTGATTGGTCTGTAAGACGTGCATTTACAGCACAGATCATCATTAATCATGTATATGCCCGTGATAATGAGAGAATAGATAACGTTGAGCAGGCTCTTGACAGAGCAGTTAAGAACGGCGTTAAGAACCTCATTATTCAGCCAACTCACCTTATGCACGGTGCAGAATATGATGAACTTGTAGCAGCTCTTGATTCATATAAAGATAAGTTTGAGTCAGTTAAGGTTGCAGAGCCACTTCTTGGTGAAGTAGGAAGTGATGCTACAGTTATCAATGAAGATAAGGAAAATGTAGCTAAGGAAGTTGTAGCTGCAGCTGTTAAGGAAGCTGGTTTTGATTCAATTGAAGCTGCTGATAAGGATAGTGTTGCATTTGTATTAATGGGACATGGTACAAGTCATACAGCAAAGATCACATATAGCCAGATGCAGACACAGATGAATACACTTGGATATAAGAATGTATTTATCGGAACAGTTGAAGGTGAGCCTGAAGAAACAGAATGCAGCAAGGTTATTGAAGCTGTAAAGGCTGCAGGATATAAGAAGGTAGTTCTTCGTCCACTCATGGTAGTTGCTGGTGATCATGCAAACAATGATATGGCTGGTGATGATGAAGATTCATGGAAGTCAATGTTCATAGCTGCAAAGGCTTTTGACTCAGTTGATACACAGATTTCAGGTCTTGGTAGAATTGAAGCTATTGAAGATATCTATGTAGCTCATACAAAAGCAGCAATTGAAGCTTTAGGATCTTCTGCTTCAGCATCAGAAGCTAAATTAGAAGATGGTGAATATGAAGCTGTATTTACAACAGACAGCTCAATGTTTCATATCAATGAAGCTTATGATAACAAGGGTAAGCTTACAGTTAAAGATGGTGTAATGACAATGCATATTGTTCTTACATCAGATAAGATCGTTAACCTTTATCCTGGTTCAGCAGAAGATGCTGCAAAGGATGGAGCAGAGCTTTACCAGCCAACAAAAGAAACTGTTGAATATAGCGATGGAACTACAGAAGAAGCAAATGCATTTGATATTATAGTTCCAGCTATCGGTGAGGAATTTGATCTTGCACTTATCGGTTCAAAGGAAAAATGGTATGATCATAAGGTAAAGGTTACAGATCCAGTTAAAGTACAGTAATTTTTTAGCCCACGGCATATGTCGCGGGCTTTCTGCAATTTAAAAAGATATTAAAAAACGGAGGTTTAAAGATATGACTCGATTTAAAAAAATAAGAAAGGCTGTATCTTTATGCCTCCTTTTTGTCTTTTTTTTATTAATGATCAGTGGCTGCGATGTAAATAAAAGAGAAAATAATGGAGCAATCAGCGTTACTGATAGTAAAGAAGAGAATGCTACAGATGAAGAAAAAGAACAGTGGCTTGCAATTGAGCTGTCCGGTGGAACAGGCAAGGCAAGTATAGAGTCACCTGTAAAGATAACATCTATCGATGGAAAGTATTATGCAAATATTATCTGGAGCAGTTCAAATTATGATTATGTAATATTAAATAATGAGAAATATTTGAATGAGTCTGCCCCAGGAGAAAAAAGCAGTTTTACCATCCCTGTGGAATTGGATGAGAAAATCCCGCTTATTGCTGATACTACAGCAATGAGTAAAGCTCATGAGATTGAATATACTATAAAGATTTATAGTAAAAATGAGGCAGAAGCAGAACAAAGGGATAATACTGAAAACATAAAAAAAGCTGAGAGTGGCAAAAATGGTGATACTTCTCAGGAAAAATCATCAAAGATAAAAGAAAAATATGAAGAATGTAAAAATCTTCTTTCAGAAAATGGAATAAAAAAACAGGATAAAAGCATTATAAAATATGCTAAAGAAATTGAAATAGAAAGTTATGAAGATGATATTTATCTTATTTATATAAATGATATTGGTGTTTATTTACTGCTTCCAAAGGACAAGCAGCTTGATAAGAAATTAGAGGAAAAGATAAATGAAATTGAGGATCTATATATCTTAAGGAAGAATATGGATAAAACTTATCTTGTATCAACTTCCGTTATGGATCTTATATTATGCATCGAGGCATCTGATAATATCAGATTGTCAGGTACAAAGAGTAGTGACTGGTACCTTCCGGATGCAAAAGAACTGATGGATAGTGGTAACATTTTATATGCAGGAAAATACAGTGCACCGGATTACGAACTTATCTTAAGTGAAAAGTGTAATTTAGTGATCGAAAACATGATGATAATGCATACGCCGGAAGTACTGGAGAAATTAAGAAGTCTTGGGATACCTGTTATAGTTGAAAGATCAAGCTATGAGGACAGCCCTGAGGGAAGGCTTGAATGGATAAAATTATACGGTATCTTATATGGAAAAGAAGACAAGGCAGATAAATATTTTGAAGAAGAGATAGATCGTATAAAAAAAGTATCAAAGAAGGGAGACGTTAGTTGTGCCTTCTTTGCTATTAATCAGAATGGTGCTGTAAATATAAGAAACAGCAGTGATTATATTGCTAAGGATATTGAGATTGCAGGAGGAAAATATCTTCCGGATATAGATAATGGGGATAGAAAATCCACAATGAATATACAGATGGAAGAGTTCTATGCCATGGCAAAGGATGCAGATGTGCTTATTTATAATGGCACGATTGAAGGGGAATTAAAGGATATTAATGACCTGATAAAAAAGAATGCCTTATTTAAGGATTTTAAGGCGGTAAAGAATGGCAGGGTTTATACCACAACTGCTGACTTTTTCCAGCAGTCCAGCATGACTGGAGAATTTATAGAGGATCTTTCTAAGGTACTATATGAAAATGGCAGTGAACTTACATTTTTAAAGAAACTTAAATAGGAAAAACATATATGAAGCGAAATATAGTAGTTTTTAGCACACTTTTTCTGGGACTGATCTTAATAACATTATTTTCTATTAAAGCAGGAAGTGTATCTTCTGACTTTAAAGAATGCCTTAGCATATTAGCAGGAAATAAGGAAAATGAAGTGCTTTATAGTATCATATGGCAGATAAGGATACCAAGAGTCATCGCCGCGATAATTCTTGGAGGAGCGCTTTCTGTGGCAGGATATCTGCTTCAGACATTCTTCTTAAATCCTATTGCAGGACCTTATGTTTTGGGAGTTTCCTCCGGAGCAAAGCTTCTTGTAGCAATAACTATGATATTAAGTTTAAAAAAGGGAATAATACTTAATTCCTGGATGCTTATAGGAGCTGCATTCATTGGGGCTCTTATTTCCATGGGGATTGTGCTTCTTATATCTTTCAGGATAAGGTCTATGTCTATTCTTGTAGTCTGCGGGATCATGATAGGTTATATCTGTTCAGCAGTAACAGAGATATTAGTAACATTTGCAAATGATACCAATATAGTTAATCTTCACAACTGGTCTCAGGGATCATTTTCAGGTGTTTCCTGGGAAAATGACAGGCTGATACTTATAATCGTATTCTTATGTTTAGCTTTAACAGTATTTTATATCAAGCCAATAAATGCCTATAGATTAGGAGAAAAATATGCTGCTTCCCTTGGCGTAAATATAAGGGGGCTTAAGATCGCACTTATCATATTATCAAGTTTACTTGCGGCAGTGGTAACAGCATTTGCAGGGCCGGTGTCATTTGTAGGGATAGCGGTGCCACATTTGATGAGACGTGCCTTTAAGACAGGCAAACCGGGAGTGCTTATTTTTGGATGCTTCCTTGGGGGATCAATAGTAACACTTCTTTCCGACACATTGGCAAGGATGATATTTGCGCCACTGGAACTTTCCATCAGTACAGTTACTGCAGTGCTTCTTGCACCAGTCGTTGTGATCATGATGATAAGAAAACATAAGGCAGGTGATAATCTTTGAGTAAAACAGTTATAAAAATTGATGAACTTACTGCCGGTTATGGAAAAAAAGAGATAATAAAGGACTTTTCCATTGATATAAATGAGGGTGAGATAATCAGTATCATAGGGCCTAACGGAGTAGGAAAGTCTACTCTGCTTAAGACCATCAGAAATGAGATCCCTTCCATTAAGGGGAAAGTTTCTTATAGAAGTGATGATGGGGAATTTAGAGATATTAAGCTTATAAAAGATATTGAAAGAGCAAGGCTTATTGCTGAAGTATCAACAGAAAAGATAAGATCTGAGATGCTTCTTGCAAAGGAAGTTGTGGAATTGGGAAGATACCCTTATACCAATAGATTCGGGATCCTTTCGGATGAAGATAAAAGAAAAGTAGATGAAGCAATAGAAATAGTTGGTGCCAGGAAACTTTTAGATAAAGAATTTTTAAGAATGAGTGATGGAGAAAAGCAGATCATTATGCTGGCCCGGGCTATAGCCCAGGATACTAAGGTACTGATTTTAGATGAACCCACATCTTATCTGGATATCAGATTTAAGATAAAGATAATGAAAGTGATAAAAAGACTGGTTTCTGAAAAGAACATCGCTTGTATCATGTCTCTTCACGAACTGGAACTTGCTAAATATATATCAGACAGGGTACTTGCAGTAAATAATGATAAGAGGATAGAGAATAAAGATATAGATAATACTTTCAGAGAAGAAAATATAAAGGATTTATATGGTCTTTCAGAGGAAGATCTAAAAATATATAAAGAAATATATAATGTTATCTGATCGTGAATGAAACAGAGCAGGGAAAAACGGTTATGGCAAATAATGAATTTGAATATGTAAGACCAGAGGAAATAGAAAAGAGATCTTTTGAGATAATAACAAAAGAATTAGAGGAGCAGGGAATCGTCTTAGCAGGAGATACGTCCCCTGTGATAAAGAGAGTGATCCATACATCTGCTGATTTTTCTTATGCTGAAAGCCTTATCTTTTCGCCGGATGCAGTTAAAAAGGCAAGGGACCTTATAAGAGATGGAGCTTGGATCGTTACAGATACTAATATGGCACTTTCCGGGATCAATAAGAAGAGACTGGCTATGTATGGAGGAGAAGCCCGCTGTTTTATGGCAGAAGAAGATGTGGCGAAGGAAGCGAGAGAAAGAGGAGTGACCCGTGCTACAGTAAGTATGGAACATGCTGCAAAGCTGGATAAAAGGATCATTTTTGCTATAGGAAATGCACCAACTGCACTTATCACATTAAATCAGCTTATAAAAGATAAAGTGTTCATTCCGGATTTTATAATCGGTGTTCCTGTTGGTTTTGTAAATGTAGTTTATTCCAAGGAACTTATCATAAACGGAAATGTTCCTTATATCGTTAACAGAGGAAGAAAGGGTGGAAGCAATATAGCAGCGGCTATATGCAATGCGCTTCTTTATGGTATGTAAATGGATCTAAAATATGGATTTACTACCGGAAGTTCAGCAGCAGCGGCGTCAAAGGCAGCGATTCTTATGCTTCTTTCCGGAAAAATTAAAGATAAGATATCAATATGTACTCCAAAGGGGATTACATTTAACGCAGACATTAAGGATATAAAGCTTGATCTTAAAGCTTTAGAGGCAAGTTGTGCTGTGGAAAAGAATGGAGGAGACGATCCGGATATAACCACAGGACTGCTTGTATATTCAAAGGTATCGATAGTAGAAAATGACATAGATGAACTTCTTATTGATATTGATGGTGGTGAAGGAGTAGGAAGAGTTACTAAGCCGGGACTTGATCAGCCTGTTGGAAATGCGGCTATTAATTCTATGCCACGAAAGATGATAGAAAAGGAAGTTCGTGAAGTGGCAGAACTCTATGACTTTAAAGGAAAGATCAGAGTTTTGATCTATGTTCCTTTTGGAAGAGAGACTGCTAAAAAGACATTTAATGAAAGACTTGGGATAATAGGTGGCATTTCAATCCTTGGTACCAGCGGGATAGTAGAACCAATGTCTGATCAGGCACTTCTGGATACTATAAGGGTTGAGCTAAATCAAAGAAAGGCCCTGGGAGATGAGATAATAGCTATAACTCCTGGAAATTACGGACAGGAATTTATGCTCAGAGCCTATGATTATCAGCTGGACAGATCTGTCAAATGTTCCAACTTTATTGGGGACACTATTGATATGGCGGCTGAAACAGGGTTTAAGAAAATGCTATTAACAGGCCATATAGGAAAACTTATAAAACTATCCGGCGGTATTTATAATACACATTCAAAGAATGCTGATGCAAGGATGGAGCTTCTCCTTGCGGCAGGAATAAGAGCAGGCCTTGACGCTATGTCAGGAAGAAATATACTTGATGCAGTATCAACGGAAGAAGGAATAAGGATAATAAAAGAAGCTGGATGCTTTGAAGAAACGATGAAATATATGATGGAAAAGATCATGTTTTTCCTTAATAAAAGAGCCAGTGGAAAGATTGATATAGAATGTATCGTCTATTCCAATAATTACGGGCTTTTGGCAAAGAGCGACGGAGCAGAAAAATTGCTGGATGCCTTAAAGCAGCAGGGATAATCATTTATGATACGGGAGCAAGTGAAATGGTACATTTTGTTGGTGCAGGATCTGGAGCAGTGGATCTTATAACTGTAAGAGGTATGAATTTAATAAGTAAAGCAGATATAGTGATATATGCCGGATCCTTAGTAAATAAAGATATACTTCAATATATGAAAGAAGGGGCAGAAAGCTATGACAGTGCCTATCTTACTTTAGAAGAAGTTATAGATTTGATAAAGAAGGCTGAGACAGAAAATAAGAATGTGGTAAGACTTCATACAGGAGATCCAAGTCTTTACGGAGCTATAAGAGAACAGATGGATGAGCTGGATGAACTGGGCATTTCCTATGATGTAACTCCCGGGGTTACAGCTGCATTTGGAGCGGCTGCAAGTCTTGGACTTGAATATACTCTGCCGGAGATTACTCAAACCCTTATAATCACAAGGGTTGAAGGAAGAACTCCTGTACCTCAGTTAGAAAAGGTAAGAGAGCTGGCAAAACATAAGACTTCCATGGCAATTTATTTAAGTACGGGGCTCCTTAAAAAATTAGAAGATGAATTAAAGCAAGCAGGTTTAGATGATGATACCCCGGCAGCGATAATTTATAAGGCTACCTGGCCTGAAGAAGAAAGATATATATGTACAGTCAGCACTTTAGAAGAAACAGCTAAGAAAAATAACATTAAAAAAACTGCTATAGTACTTGTTGGAGAAGCAATAAGGACAGTGTCAAAGGACAGTAAGGCAGTAAGATCAAAACTTTACTCACCGGATTTTGAGACTGAATTTAGAAAAAAGCAATTATGATAAAAAGAGTAATCTATTTTACAAATGTAGGAGAAAAAGTTAAAGAAGAGATTGAAAAGCATTATGTTACAGATCTTATTCTTTCATCAGATGGAAGAAAAGAAGATGCAAAATGCTTTATTTCTGATGGTTTTAAATATCATAATCCTATTATCTTTATTGGTGCTTTAGGTATAGCTGTAAGGATGATGAAAGATCTTTCACAGGATAAATTAAAGGATAGTGCTTTTATTGTAATGGATGAAAGAAAAAAGTTTGTTATCCCTGTTTTATCAGGACATATGGGAGGTGCCATAGAACTTTCCTATGATTTATCTAATAAATTAGGAAGTGAAGTGGTTATAACCACAGCAACAGATGTGGAAGAAAAGTTCTCAATAGATACATTTGCAAGGATCAATCATCTTAAGATAAAGAATAAAGAGATGATAAAGAGAGTATCAGCTAAGGTTTTAGATGGAAAAGAGATAAGGATAGCCATACCAGAGGGTTTTAAGATAATAGGAGAGCCTTGGGATAAGGTAAATATTAAGAATTACAATAATATAAATGATCTAATAGATCTAACTGAAAGAAATGATAAAAATGCTGATAACACTATTTGCAATGTAGATGTCCTTATAACTTCTGGTAGTGATCTAAATAAATCATTTTTAGATAAGGTTCTTATTCTTAATCCAAAGAATTATATATTTGGAATAGGTGTAAGAAAAGGAAAAACATTTGAAGAGATAAATGAGTTTCTGATATCTAATGGGATAGATAGTCAGTGGATGGAAGATAATATACTTTATTTATCAAGCATTGATCTAAAGTTAAAAGAAGAAGGACTGCTTAATCTGGCTTCATTTTATCATACAGAGCTGGTTACATTTAATGCAGAAGAATTAGCTGCACTTAAAGGTGATTTTAAAGAATCGGAATTTGTTAAAGAAACCGTTGGGGTTTCAAATGTATGTGAAAGAGCGGCCGCACTTTTAGCCCACCGATTGGATGATAGTTTTGATAATAAGCTTTTTAAAGAAAAAACTGCAGGAAATGGAATCACTTTTGCAGTAGTAAAGATAGACAGAAGACAGTTTAGCTGGAGATAGCAGGATTATGGAGAGTAATTACAGCTGAGTATATAGGGAGGTAGTATGGGAAAGATATTTGTTGTAGGTTTTGGACCTGGAAATAAAGAGAATATGACGATAGATGCACTTAAGGCAGTTGAAAGTTCAGATATTATCGTTGGATATACAGTTTATATTGAACTTATGCAAAAGATGTATCCTGATAAAGAGTATCGTTCCACTCCCATGAGAAGTGAGATTGAAAGATGCCGTCTTTGTTTTGAACTGGCAAAAGAAGATAAGGTAGTATCACTTATCTGCAGCGGTGACGCAGGGATCTACGGTATGGCATCCCCTGTACTTTCACTTGCTGATGAATATGATTTTCATGATATTACTATAATTCCTGGTGTTACAGCGGCTGTATCAGGCGGTGCAGTTCTTGGTTCACCTCTTACATCAGATTTCTGTGTAGTGAGTCTTAGTAACGCCCTCACACCTTGGGAAGTAATTGTAAAAAGGTTAAAGGCAGCTGCATGTGGCGGTTTTGTAACAGTTCTTTATAATCCAAGAAGTAAAACAAGACCAGGACTTTTAAATGAAGCTGTTGATATTTTTATAAATGAAGGTGTAAGAAAGGATACTCCTGCGGGGTATGTTAAAAATATCGGCAGGGAAAAGCAGAAATATAAGATCCTTACTTTAGAAGAATTAAAGACTGCTGATATTGATATGTTTACCACAGTTTTTATCGGAAATGAAGAAACAGAAGTTATGGATAATAGACTGGTAACAAGAAGAGGTTACAAAATATGAAGAAAATCCTATTATTTGCAGGTACTACCGAAGGCCGGGTTATTGCAGAAAAGCTTAGCAGATACGGTGTTTCAATGGATGTATGTGTAGCAACTCTCTATGGTAAAGATTTGATAAAGTCTTCTAAGTATATAAATATCCTTGAGGGAAGACTTGACCTTTCTGATATGAAAGAACTGATGAAAAAGAATGATTATCAGATCATCATTGATGCCACACACCCTTATGCCACGGACGTCAGTAAAAATATTAAGGAAGCAAATGAAGATAATATACCATATCTAAGGATTAAAAGAGATTCTATAAATTCAGATTATGGAACATATTTCGACAGCTATGATGAAATGATAGCTGAATTAAAGAATACAACGGGAAATATTCTTCTTACTACAGGAAGTAAGGAATTAAATAGATTTGCATCAGAAGAAACTCTAAGAAACAGGCTTTATGTAAGGATCATTCCGGGAGAAGAAAGCATCAGACTCTGCAAGGAAGCTGGAATAGAAAGAGAAAAGATAATAGCCATGCAGGGACCATTTTCAATTGGTATGAATCGGGCCCTTATAGATCAATATGATATTAAAGTACTTGTAACAAAAGAGAGTGGAACAGCTGGAGGATTCTTAGAAAAGGTTGTGGCTGCAAAACAATCTGATGCAGAGTGCTATGTTTTAAGACGCCCTAAGGAAGATACAGAAGAGGCAGTTTCTATATACGAGGCTGTAGATAAAGTGCTTTTGCTTAATGGGATTAATAAGAAAAGTATAATAAGCCTTGTTGGAATAGGTATGGATGGCTTAAAGACTCTTACTTTAGAAGCTAAGAGGGTGATAGAAGATGCAGATATCATATATGGCGCAAGTAGGATGGTAAATTCTGTCGCTCATTTAAATCATTTAGCTGTTTATAAAAAAATGTATCTAAGCCATGAAATCGTATCAGATATAGAATGTGAATTGAATAATACTCCGCTATCAGGACAAAATGTAACAGAAAAAAATATAGTTATCCTTTATTCGGGAGACACAGGTTTTTATAGCGGGGCTTCTGGTATAAGAGAAGAGTTTTTACGCCATAAAGAACTTTGCAAAAAATATAAGATAAAGACTCTTCCGGGGATTTCATCACTTTCAATGATGGCAGCAAAATGTAACATTTCCTATGAAAACATAGAAGTTATCAGCAGCCATGGTGTAAGAGAGGAAATCTGGAAGAAG
Source organism: Lachnospiraceae bacterium UBA3772 (assembly GCA_002371025.1). Lineage (GTDB taxonomy): Bacteria > Bacillota > Clostridia > Lachnospirales > Lachnospiraceae > Eubacterium_Q. Next base: position 13,629 of record DFFQ01000128.1, read on the forward strand.
AAATTAAATGCAGGGATTATAGAAGATAGAGATATTTTTCTTCTTACATCCGGAAAAGAAGATGTAAGAAAGATAATCGACATTATCTCTGGTGAAGAAAAGGCATATCTTATCTATATAGGCAAAAATCTTTCTTATGAGGATGAAGAACTTAAAGTGATCAATGTTAAAGATTTAAAAGAAAATGACATTGATGAATTATTCAGTAGTGATGAAGGGCTTTATTCTATGATTCTAAAGAGAATTCCTGAGGCAGAATCTGATAAGTCTGATGAAGAAAATATTGACGGAGATTGCACCTATAAAGATAAGGCAGATGATTTAAATATCCTTGGTATTCGGGATGAGGAGTTCCTTAGAGATGAAAAGACTCCTATGACTAAGGAAGAAGTAAGGGAAATCATTGTTTCAAAGCTTCGCCTTAGAGATGGGGATATATTCTTTGATATAGGAAGTGGAACGGGTTCAATAGCAATTCAGGCATCTTTGTTAAAAGATATAGAAGTTTTTGCTGTAGAAGAAAAAACAAATGCCTGTCTACTTATAAAGAAAAATATAGAAAAGTTTGGCTGCAGGAATATAAGTGTTTTTAATGACAGGGCAAGTAATGTTATAGATTCATTTCCAATGCCGGATACTGTATTTATAGGTGGAAGTGGCGGAGAAATAGATGAGATAATAGCAAAACTTAGATTAAAGAAGAAAGATAACAAAGCCATCAGGGTTGTTATAAGTACTGTAACTCTTGAGACAGAAATGGAAATCTATAATATTATAAAGAAATATGAAGTTTTAGATTTAGATATTGTTGAAGTAAACATTTCAAAGGCAAGGAAAATGGGAAGATATAATCTTATGAAGGCCGAAAATCCAATAAAGATCATTTCATTTAAATTATAAAAACAGATTAAAGATAAAGAAAGATTAATGGTATCGCATATGAAGAATCGTCCGGGAATTTTAATAGCAGCGCCTCAAAGTGGCAGTGGTAAGACACTTATCACTATATCTTTACTAAGAGCCTATTCTTCTTTAGGTTTAAAGATAGGTGCATTTAAATGTGGCCCAGATTATATAGATCCTATGTTTCATAGAAAAGTATTAGGTCTTCCATCAAAAAATCTTGATCTTTTCTTTGTGGATAGAGAGAAATTAAGGAAAATCTATAGAGATGAAAATGATAGTGACTTTTCCATTGTGGAAGGAGTTATGGGACTTTATGATGGAGCTGATATAAAAAGCTATGATGCGTCAGGCTATGATATAGCGGTAGCTATTGATATTCCTGTAATCCTTGTGATAAATGCCAAGGGTATGGGAAGAAGCATTATCTCACTTATAAAGGGTTTCAAGTCAGATGATGACAAGAATCTAATAAAAGGAGTTATCTTAAACAGGATAACCAAGTCATTTTATGAAAGACTAAAGCCTTTGATAGAAGAAGAAACAGCTGTTAGCTGCCTTGGCTTTTTTCCTGAGAATAAGGATTTAAATATTTCCAGCAGACATTTAGGTCTTATGCAGCCTGAAGAAATAAAAGATTTAAATATACTTATAGATAAGGCGGCTGAGGTTGCTAAAGAAAGTATTGATCTTGAAAAATTAAGAGAGATAGCAGATTGCCATTGTAATAAAAATGATTTACAGAAGAAGGATATATCGGATCAGGATAAAAAAATCCTGAAAGACGCAGATAATATAAAGAGCCTGGGAGTTAAAAGAAAACGCATTGCAGTGGCAAGGGACGAGGCATTTTCATTTTATTATGAAGAAAATCTAGATATCTTAAGAAAATACTTTGATCTTATTTTTTTCTCTCCTATTAGGGATAAGAAACTGCCGGAGGATATAAGCGGACTTATTATAGGAGGCGGATATCCGGAAGAATATGCTAAAGAACTTTCCTTTAATAATTCAATGAAGGAAAGCCTGTTAGAAAAGCTTAATAACAAAATTCCAGTCATTGCTGAATGTGGCGGTTTTATGTATCTTTCCAGGACTCTTACTACAAAAGATGGTAAATGCCATGAAATGACAGGATATATAGATTCTAATATCAGTTATATGGGAAAACTTGTCAGATTTGGTTATTGCGAGATAGAAGATAAAGCCACAGGAATAAAAATCCGTGGCCATGAATTTCACTATTTTGATTCGGATAATAATGGTGATGGATGCATTATGACAAAGAAAACAGTAGATAAGTCCTGGCAGGGAATACATAGAAAGGGAGCCCAGTGGATAGGCTACCCTCATCTATATCTTCCTTCTTCAGAAGAATTTATAAACTGGTTTGTTTTTCAGGTAATGAATTATCCTGATAAACTTAAGGTAAAAGATTAAATATATCCTTAGCAGTTTCGGCAAGGTAAGTAGCTCCATTTGATTCAAGTTCTTCTTTTGAACCATAACCATAGAGAACACCAATGGAATCAACTCCTGCATTTTTGGCACCAAGGATATCAAAATGACGATCACCTATCATGATGGCTTTTTCCTTAGGAACTTGGGCTTCATTTATAGCATCATTTATAAGTTTCGTCTTATCTGAAGATGGATCAGTAAGAGAAGGACTCTTGATAAATGAAAAACAGTCGCTAAGACCATATTTTTCAAGAATTCTTGATGCAAATTCTGCTGGTTTTGATGTAACTAATACTGTTGTTTTGCCTTTTTCTTTAAGGGCGAGTACCACTTCCTTAATGTCCGGATATACAGTAAGATGAAAGAGGTTTTCTGTTGAATAAACAGATCTATAATAATTTACAGCTTCTCTGGCTTTTTCTTCGGAAAAACCATATCTATTCATGAAAGAATCCATGAGAGATGGGCCAACGAAGAGGCGAAGTTCATCTTCAGGACGATTCGGCATATCAAAGTGATCAAGGGCAAACTGAGCTGATTCCATGATTCCTTTGCCGGAATCAATTACAGTACCATCAAGATCAAACATAACTAAGTCGTAGTTCATAACTACCTCCTACACTTTTAAGTGACTTTTTATTAAAGGAGTATAACAGATAAATGTTAAGTCTTAAAGAAACAATAGAAAAAAATTTAATATATGACAGATTATCACAGAATAAAGTGAAGGAGAGATTTGATAAGGCAGCGAAGCCTTTAGACAGTTTAGGAAAGTTTGAAGAGCTGATATCTAAGATAGGCGGTATCAGAGGAAGCGTTGATGTAAGTATTGATAATCCCGTTCTAAGTGTTTTTGCAGCAGATAATGGGATAGTAGATGAAAATGTAAGTCAGTCAGATCACAGCGTAACTACAGAATGTGTAAAGAATATCGCGGATTATAAAAGTGTTGCTGGTGTATTTGCAAAGAAGGCTGATGCAAAGATTAAAGTCTATGATATGGGTATAATAGATGATATAGATCATGATAAATATCACATTATAAATAAAAAAATAAGAAATGGTACTTCCAATTTTATGAAGGAAAGTGCCATGACAAGAGAAGAAGTGATAAAGGCTATAGAGATAGGGATAGATGAAGCATTTTCTCTTAAGAAAGAAAAAGCAGATATGGTCTGTATCGGAGAGATGGGAATCGGAAATACAACTACTTCTAGTGCAGTTATCGCAAGTCTTCTTAAGATGCCAGCAAGAGAGGTAACAGGTTATGGAGCAGGGCTTTCGGATGAAGGATATAAAAGAAAGATAGAAGTAATAGATAAAGGGATTAAAAAATATGACTTATATAATAAAGATCCCCTTACTATCTTACAGAACGTTGGCGGCTTTGATATAGCAGCAATGTGTGGCATGGTGATGGGATGTGCTGTTAATAATATCCCTGTTATATTAGATGGCCTTATAAGTCTGACAGCAGCCTATCTGGCTAAACTTATCACAGGAAAAAATATAGAAGATTTTGTCATAGCTTCTCATGTTGGTAAAGAAAAAGCTGTTAAGATATTGCTGGAAAGATTAAAACTGGATGCAGTTATTGATGCTGATATGGCTTTAGGAGAAGGAACCGGCGCGCTTCTTATGCTGATATTATTAAAGACAAATATCTCAGTTTTAGATGATACCATAAGATTTGAAGATACTGATATTGAGCAGTATATAAGATTACATGAGGAAAGTTAAATGCTTGTTTTAATATATGGAGGTTCAGGCAGTGGAAAATCAGAAATAGCTGAGGATTATTGCTTAAACCTAAGAAAAGATAGCAGTCATAAAATGATATATCTTGCTACCATGGAACCCTTTGGAAAGGAAGCCCGTGAAAGAATAAAAAGGCATAGAAATCTTAGAAAAGATAAGGGTTTTGTCACAATTGAAAAAACATGTGATGTAAATGAAATTGAAGTAAATAAAGAGGACATCGTCCTTTTGGAATGTATGTCTAATCTTGTTGCCAATGAGTTTTTCACAAAAAATCTTAAAAGAGAAGAAGTAGTAAAAAAGGTAAGTCAGGATATTTTATTATTAAATGACAGAGTTAAAAATCTTATTGTTGTATCAAATGACATTTTTTCATCCGGTGAAGAATATGGAGAAGAAACCTATGAATATATGAAAGCTTTAGGAGAGATAAATAGGAATATAGCAAAACAGGCGGATGAAGTTTATGAAGCTATAGTAGGACTTCCTGTGGTTAGAAAAAAGTGTTAGATAAAAAGTGATAGAAAAAAGGCAGTTTTATGTTAAAGAAATTTTTTAGAAGTATTGCAGTGGCATTTTCTATATATTCAAGAATACCAATGCCTCAGTTCCTTTGGAACTCTGATGATATGAAATATGATATGATCTTTTTTCCATGGGTTGGAGGAGTGATAGGGGCTGTAATGCTGGCCTGGTATAAGTTTTCAAATTATATCGGTGCAGGGCATATTGGACAGGCAATGATCCTTGTGGCAATTCCTCTTATCATCACAGGAGGTTTTCATTTTGATGGTTTTATGGACACGGAAGATGCCCTTAGATCTTATAAAGGAAAAGAAGAAAGATTAAAGATAATGGAAGATCCGCATATTGGTGCATTTGCAGTGATTGGCGCACTTATCTATGTTCTGATCCTTATAGGAACCATGTCTATGATAAGCTCTGATAAAGGATTTTATATAATATTCTGCAGTTTCTTCCTTGTGAGATGTTTAAGCGGCATTCTGACCCAGATGCTTAAGTCAGCAAAAAGTAGTGGAATGCTTAAGGAAACAAAGGATATTTCGGGTAAAATAGTAAAGGTATTTCTTTTTATCCAGTTTGTAACTGCAATAATAATTATGGCTTATATTTCAATTTCATTTACGGCAGGAGTAGTTATAGCCCTGCTTAGTTATGTTATTATCTTTAAGTATAGGTCATATAAACTTTTTGGTGGTGTGACAGGAGATCTTTTGGGAAGGTTCCTATGTATTGGAGAGCTTTTAGTAGTAATCTGTGTTTTTTTAATAGAGAACATTTTAAAGTTAATTAAAATATATTAGAATAAAGGAACGGATATAATATGATTCTGATAGTTGGGGGAATGGCCCAGGGAAAAACTGAATTTGCAAATAGTTTCAAGAATCTTAAGGTTATTGATGATCTTCATCTTTTTATTAAAGACAGGGTTTATGCGGGAAAATCTGAGGATGAGATAATGAGCGAGATCCTTTTAATGGATATAGATAATGCGGCTATTGTTGCAAATGAAGTTGGTTGCGGTATTGTTCCAATTGATAAAAAAGAGAGAGATTATAGGGAAATCTGTGGAAGAATATTAATACGACTTGCTAAAATGGCAAGTCACGTCTATCGGATGGTTTTAGGAATAGCAGAGGAGGTTAAATGAAGATTTATCTTATCAGACACGGGGAAACTAAAGGTAATTTAAAGAAGAAGTATATTGGAAGAACTGATGAGAAACTTTGTAGTGAAGGACGTATTAAATTAGAAAAGAAAAAGGATAAAGGCTACTATCCTTCCTGTGATGTGGTATTTTCAAGCCCGATGAAAAGATGTATTGAAACTGCTGATATCATATATCCTGAGAAAAAGAAGATAATAATAGATGATCTTTCAGAAATGAATTTTGGCTGCTTTGAAGGAAAGAATTATGAGGAGCTTACGAAACTTACGGATTATTATCTTACCTGGGTAAATAGCAATTGCGAATTACCTATACCTGGAGGAGAGACAAAAGCTTATTTTATTAAAAGATCCATGAGAGGATTTGATAAAGCACTTTCGATAATTAAGAAAGATTATCCAACTGCAAATGAAGTATCACTGGTAGTGCATGGTGGAACCATAATGTCTATACTCAGCAGCAGAATGGGTGGAGATTTCTATGATTATCAGGTAAGTAATGGAGATTTTTTATGCTATACCATTTGATCGCATTTATTATGGCATTTATATTAGATTCTATATTTGGAGATCCAAGATGGCTGCTTCATCCTGTTATTCTTATAGGACGTTTTATATGTTTTCTTGAAAAAAGATGGCTTAGAGAGAAAGA